>NZ_JAVFVX010000300.1:0-1590 GCF_033441795.1 Streptomyces sp. ADMS
GTAGCTATTCAGCAGGGTGTGGGCGGTTCGCCGACCGTGCGGCGTGATCGCTAGGGTGGCGGTGTGGGGGATCCCGACTGGTCTGCGAAGGACCTTCTCGCCGAGTTGGCCGCGGTACGCGGCGAGTTGGCGGCTGCGCGGAGTCGGGAGACCGCCAAGGACGAGCGGATCGATCAGCTGCTGGTCCAGATCGCGGAGTTGACCACGCAGGTCCAGGCCCTGGTACTGCGGCTGTCGAGGGATTCCTCGACCTCCTCGAAGCCGCCGTCCTCGGACGGGCCGGGCAAGCGGCCCCGTGGCGGGTCCTCGCGTACCCGCTCGGGACGCAAACCGGGCAAGCAGCCCGGTGATCCGGGCACCACCTTGCGGCAGGTAGAGGATCCGAACGAGCGGATCGTCATCCCCGCTCCGGCATCCTGCGCCGGCTGCGCGTCCTCGCTGGTCGGGGTTCCGGTGGCCGCGGTGCGCCGCCGTCAGGTCTTTGACCTGGCCACCCCGCTTCCGCCGCAGGTCATCGAGTACGCCGCGGACGTCAAGTGCTGCCCCGGGTGCGGAAAGAAGGCCACCGGCGTCTTCCCAGCCGGAGTGGAATCGGCGGCCCAGTACGGGCCCGATGTCACCGCGAAGGTCGCGGACGCGGTCCTGGGCCACCACATCCCGGTACACCGCTCAACGCTGCTGGTGATGGAACTGTGCGGGATGAAGGTCTCCACCGGCTTCGCCGCCTCCCTGCGAGGCCGGGCCGCCCGCCTGCTGGAAGCCGGGTTCCTGCCCGCGGTCCGCGCCCTGCTCTCCGGCGCGCCCGTGGTGCACGCCGATGAGACCTTCACCCGCACCCGGGCCAGGACCGTCTTCCTGCACGTGGCCTCCACCGCGCACCTCACCCTGATGCACACCGGTGACCGCTCGGCCGCGACCATCGACGCCGGCCAGGTCCTGCCGCACCTGAGCGGTGTCCTGGTCCGCGACGGATACGCCGGCTACACCCACCTCGACCACGTACTGCACGCCTGGTGCGGCGCTCACCTGCTGCGTGACCTGCGCGGCATCCACGAGGCCGACCCGGAAGGCCAGTTGTGGGCCCGCGCCATGGCCGACACCCTCCTGGAAGCCAGCCGTCTCGCGTCCGCCGCCCGCGACACCGGGCGCGAGGAACTCACCGCCGACGAACTGCGCACCATCCACCGGCTCTACACCGGAGCACTGGCCCGTTCCCGCCAGGACAACCGAAACAAGAACACCGAACTCGCCCGGCACGCCCGCACCCTGGCCAAACGTTTCGAGGAACACCGCGAGGTCATCCTCCGCTTCACCACCGACCTCACCGTCCCCTTCACCAACAATCAGGCGGAACGCGACATCAGACCCGCCAAGGTCCAGCAACGCTCCTCCGGAGGCTGCTGGCGAACACTCCAGGGACTGGCCGACTTCGCCATCGTCCAGTCCTACCTGTCGACCGCGGCCAAGTGGGGCATCAGCCGCTACGACGCACTCCAGCGCCTCTTCACCACCGGAGCCTGGATCCCGCACGCCCTCACACCCGACACAGCAACAGCCTGACCGAACCGCTCAACCCCGCTGAATAGCTAC
>NZ_JAVFVX010000301.1:0-1582 GCF_033441795.1 Streptomyces sp. ADMS
ATGAACCCCAACTTCCCCTGCAATCACGGACTCCACGCTACGAGGGGAGGGACATCATGATGAGCGAAGGCACCGATTGCCGGTCGCCTTGGAGTGCAGGCACTCCCATGATGAGCGCCTGTTCCAAGTCTGACTCTTGCGTGCTGGTGCTGGTGCGCCTGGATGGCTCCAAGGAGCTGATCGCGCTAGCCGAGGGCCTGCGCGAGTCGAGCGAGTCGTGGACGGATGCGCTGCGGGACGTGCCCGCCCCGCGCCACATCCCGGCGGTAAGCGGCAGACCGACAGCGCCGTCAGCGTGAGCACATGCGGTTTCCCTGTCCGAAGTTGACCGTGCCCGGAAACTACCTCGCAGCGAACGCCACGCCTTCGCACGGGTGCTCTGCCGGGAGATGCACCCGGCTTCAGAAGTGATGCGCGGCCCGCATCGGCGCGGGGGTTGATGTGTAATCTTGGCGTCCCTGGATCTTCTTGTACTTTGTTGTGCATCCCGTGCTGGGATGGTGCTGGGATGCGTCCGCATTCCCGCAGGTCAGAGCCTTGTGGGGGAGTTCCGCTTCAACGTCTGATGATTCATCAAGAGCCGTGCCCGACCTGCTTGTTGACGGGTCGGGCACAGGTTCTGTCCGCAGGGAGTCCTCGACCCGTGATGCGGGGCGGTGACAGGTCTGGTCAGCTGGGCAGTGACACTTCTCAGACTTTGACGACCTGCACGGAAGGGCCGCACAGGAGCGTCAGGTCCTCGGGGTCGGAAGTGAGGACCGTGACCGGCTGGGGCGCATTGCGGGCGATGGCGGCGAGAGCGGCATCGATGGCGTACTTGTGGCCGTGGAGGTGATGGGTGCGAAGAAGGACGGCGGCCCGGTCAGCGATCTCCTTGGTGACGTCGTGAACGTCCACGCGAGAGAGGACCCACTTGATGCGGGCCGGGTGGATGCGGTCGTAGTCGGCCTCAAGGGTGGTCATGGCGCTGGTGGCCACACGGATGCCCTCTTCCGATGCCGCCTGGACCAGAGCTACAACGGTGCGGTCCTTGCGGTAGAGCTTCGAGAGTCCCTCGCTGTCGAGCAGCACGGTGCCGGGCATCAGGCGGCGGCCCCGCCGGCCTGTCGGTGGTCGTGGCGCAGCAGTGCGCGGGCGGCCTCGATCTCTTCGCGGGTGAGTTCCTCGTTGTCGGTCTCGAAATCGGCGACGATCTCCCGCAGCTTGTCCATCGCCACCCGCTGTTCGAGGGCCTCGGCGACGTAGGCGGAGAAACCGCCGGGCCCGACGTGGCCGCGTACGGCCTCGGCGAGATCTTCAGGCAGGCTGATCGAGTACTTCCTGCTACTACTCATGGTGTCGATCCTACCGGCGGTCGTAAGGCTTCGGGTGTGAATAGCTCCCTGCGGGGTCCGATCGATCCGCCGGGCTCCGTGCACGTCCGTCGGGAGCTGGAGGGCCGGTGTCGCGAGACCGCGCGCTGGAGCGCCTCCGCCGCTGCGCATGACGTGTGCGAAACGATGGCGGTTCCCCTTACCGGAAGGAGCAATCGGATGGCGATCAAGGGCGTCTCCCCCTATCTGCGGTACGACGACGCTGATGC
>NZ_JAVFVX010000302.1:0-1540 GCF_033441795.1 Streptomyces sp. ADMS
CGCCCTGGGCGGTCTTGGTGAAATCGGCCGCAACATGACCGTCTTCGAGCATGCAGGCAAGCTGCTGATCGTCGACTGCGGCGTGCTGTTCCCCGAAGAGAACCAGCCCGGCGTGGACGTGATCCTGCCGGACTTCACGTCGATCCGTGACCGCCTCGACGACATCGTGGCCATCGTGCTCACCCACGGCCACGAGGACCACATCGGCGGCGTGCCCTACCTGCTGCGAGAGCGCTCCGACATCCCCGTCGTCGGCTCGAAGCTCACCCTCGCCTTCCTGGAGGCCAAGCTCAAGGAGCACGGAATCCGGCCGCGCACGGTGCGGGTACGTGAGGGCGACCGGCGCGGCTTCGGCCCCTTCGACTGCGAGTTCGTGGCGGTCAACCACTCGATCCCGGACGGGCTCGCCGTCGCGATCCGCACCGGGGCCGGGATGGTGCTGCACACCGGTGACTTCAAGATGGACCAGTTCCCGCTGGACGACCGCATCACCGACCTGCGCGCCTTCGCCCGCCTCGGTGAGGAGGGCGTCGATCTCTTCCTCACCGACTCCACCAACGCCGAGGTCCCTGGTTTCACCACCTCCGAGCGCGACCTGAACCCGGCGATCGAGCAGGTGATGCGCACCGCCCCGCGCCGGGTGATCGTCTCCAGCTTCGCCAGCCACGTGCACCGCATCCAGCAGGTCCTCGATGCCGCCCATCAGCATGGCCGCAAGGTCGCCTTCGTGGGCCGCTCCATGGTCCGCAACATGGGCATCGCCCGCGATCTCGGGTACCTGAAGATTCCCGGCGGCCTGGTCGTCAGTACCAGGGAACTGGAGAAGCTGCCGGACCACAAGATCACCCTGGTGTGCACCGGATCCCAGGGCGAGCCGATGGCCGCGCTGTCCCGGATGGCCAACCGCGACCACGTGATCCGCATCGGCAAGGGCGACACCGTCCTGCTCGCCAGCTCGCTGATCCCCGGCAACGAGAACGCCATCTACCGGGTGATCAACGGGCTGACCCGGTGGGGCGCCCATGTCGTCCACAAGGGCAACGCCAAGGTGCACGTCTCCGGACACGCCAGCGCCGGTGAGCTCGTGTACTGCTACAACATCGTCCGCCCCCGCAACGTCATGCCCGTGCACGGCGAATGGCGCCACCTGCGGGCCAACGCCGACCTCGCCATCCGTACGGGGGTCGATCCCGAACGGGTGGTCATCGCCGAGGACGGCGTCGTCGTCGACCTCGTCGACGGGCGTGCGTCGATCACCGGCAAGGTGCCCGCGGGCAACGTCTACGTGGACGGCATGGAGGTCGGCGGCGCCACCGAAGCGTCCCTCAAGGACCGCGTCACCCTCGCGGAGGAAGGCGTGGTCACCGTGGTGGCGATCGTCGACGCCGACACGGGCGCCCTCGCCGAGACTCCCGACTTCCTGGCCCGCGGGTTCGTCCACGACGACACCACCTTCGAACCGGTCATCCCCGTCATCGAGAAGACGCTGGCCACCGCCGCCCAGGAGGGCGTCGGCGACGCACGCCAGTTGGAACAGCTC
>NZ_JAVFVX010000303.1:0-1488 GCF_033441795.1 Streptomyces sp. ADMS
GCCCACGCACACCAGCCCCGTGACCAGCAACTTCAGCTTGCACACCTCTCACTGCCGGATGTCGAGGAGACCCGGCGGCGCCTGAAGTCCGGTCAGGACCTGATCGGACGCCTGACCGTCGGCGAGTGGCTCGACCGATGGCTCGACGGCAAACGCATCCGCAAGTCGGGACTCAGCCGCTACGAGACCGATATCCGGTTCCATTTGAAGCCTCGGATCGGCCACCACCGTCTCGACCGCCTGCGCGTGAGCCACCTCAGCGACATGTTCACGGCCATCGCCGACGCCAATGCCGAGATCCTGGAGCAGAACGCCCAGCGCCGGGCCGCGGTCGAGGAGTTGGCCACCGTGCCGTGGAAGGGCACGGACAACCGCGCCCGCCGCAAGGCGATGAAGACGGCGATCGATGCCATGCCACCGTTCCGGCGTGTGACCGGTCCGGCTACCCGGCTGCGTATCAAGGCCACGCTGCGGTCCGCGTTGAACGACGCGATCGGCCAGCAGATCCTCACCTTCAACCCCGCGGCGCACGTCGAACTCGACCCCGTGCGCAAGCCGAAGGCCCTGGTGTGGACCGACGCGCGGGTCGCCAGGTGGGAGCAGACAGGCGAGAAGCCCTCCCCCGTCATGGTCTGGACGCCCGAACAGACCGGCGCGTTCCTCGACTTCCTCGCGGAGGACCGGCTGTACGCGATGTGGCACCTGATCGCCTTCCGCGGCCTGCGGCGGGGCGAGGCATGCGCTCAGCCCTGGTCGGAGACCAACCTCGATGACCACTCCCTGACCGTCTCCGCACAGCTCGTCCAGGACGGGTGGGAGGTCGAAACCTCCGAGCCCAAGACGGACAGCGGCTTCCGCGTGGTCGCGCTCGACGACGACACCGTCAACGTCCTGAAACGGCACCGCGAACAGCAGGACGCGGACCGCGAGGAGTGGGAATCAGCCTGGGTCGAGACCGGCATGGTCTTCACCCAGGAAGACGGCTCCTGGCTCCATCCCGGGAAGATGACCGACCTCTTCGAGCGCCTCGTCGCCGCCTCCGGGCTCCCGCCGATCCGGCTGCACGACCTCCGGCACGGGGCGGCCACGCTCATGCTCGCCGCCGGCATCGACGTGAAGATCGTGTCGGACACGCTCGGGCACAGCGACACCCGGATCACGCGGGACATTTACCAGAAGCGTCCTGCCGCAGGTCGGCAAGAACGCGGCCGAGGCCACCGCCAGGCTGGTTCCGCTTCAGCGGAAGACCGAGGCGGAGGAGGCCCGTAGGGCCGCCAAGAAGGCCAAGGACAAGGCGAAAGCCGAGGCCAGGGCCAAGAAGAAGGCCAAGCAGAAGAAGCCCAGGAAGTAGGGCACCGGACCACTCCGCTCACGCATCGCTCACGCAAGCCATCTCGCGGCACCACGGCCGTGTGACGCGTCATGCCCCGAGCAAGGAAAAACCCCAGGTCACGGCGAGTGAGTCCTGGGGTTTTCCGGAGCCGCCTT
>NZ_JAVFVX010000304.1:0-1480 GCF_033441795.1 Streptomyces sp. ADMS
TGCCGCTCCCGCAGCCCTGGGTCATGCCCCGGCTGCCGGTGCGGCTCGCCGCCTGCGGCGCCGCTGACCTTCCGAGCGAACTGCGGACTTGTCGGCGACGGCGGCCAGCTCCGGCGGGTAGGGCCCGCCTTGAACCTCGTAGAGAAAATCTGAACGCACGTGTGCTGCGCGACTCCTCACTACCTGCGTTTTCGCAGGTCGGCGGCAGTTTGGGAGTCCGCTGGCGTCCGTGGTTGTGCACTGAAGTCCATGGTTGTTGCCGTCACCACTGCCGTCAGAGGTGCAGGCCATGACCGCTATGCAGTCGGTCCGCCCCATTGGCTCCCGCGCCGTGCGAGTTGTCCTTATCCTGGCGTCATGAGCACCTTGCGGGAAGAACTGCACGAGCTGATCGACCGGCTACCGGAGTCGCAGGTCGCACCGATACTCGCCCTCGTACGCGAGAGCACGCCTGCCGAGGACGGTGGGGAGGAGTGGCCGCTGCCCGACTTCGTCGGCGCGCTGTCCAGCGGCAAGGGCGACCTGGGTGCCCGCTCCGGCGAGATCCTGCGTGCCGAGTTGGGACACGAAGTCGAGTGATCATCTGGGACACCGGGGCGCTGGTCGCCGCCGCCGATGCCGACGACCAGGACCACGCCCGCTGCGTCGAGCTCATGCGCCGGACGCCACACCCCCTGCTCGTGCCCTACCCGGTTCTCACCGAGGTCTGCTATCTCCTGGAACGCGAGCACGGCACCCGCGCGGAAGCTGCTTTCCTCCGCTCCGTCCGTACCGGACAGATCAGCCTGATCCCCCTGGCCGCCCAGGACATCGACCGCATGGTCGAACTGGTCGAGAAATACGCCGACTTCCCCCTCGGCGCAGTCGACGCCTCCGTCTTCGCCGTCGCCGAACGACTCGGCGCGGACGCCATCGCCACCCTCGACCGCCGCCACTTCAGCGTCGTCCGCCCGAAGGCCCCCCGCTCCTTCACCCTGCTGCCGTAGCCCAACCGGAACAGCACGGGGCCGGGGCCTGAGCGGGAGGGGGTCCCTCGTCGGTCGGGCAACTTCTCCGGGGGTTCCTGGTACGCCTCCGGTGACCGGGCAGTGAGGGACCCCTCCCGCGACCCGCGACCACTCACCAAGACGGAGCCGCACCCGCCCTCGGCTCCCTGCCCCTCGGAGGGAGGCCAGGGTCTGGGGCAGAGCCCCAGGGTGGTTCGCTGTGCTGACTGATGCGCGCCCGGACCGGCGGGGCTGCCGTCAAGCGGGGCGGAGACACCGGAGGCGACGCCGGCCACTGCCCTCGGTGAGCCGGGCGACGGATGTCGAGGGTCGGCCCCCTGGTCTTGCCCTTGCCTGTGATCCGGCCGTAGGACGGTCGTTGGCAACAACTTGCTCTGCCAGGAGCCCGACTCCGGTCAGCCCGACAAAGCTGGCTGGTTGCCGCTCCCGCAGCCCTGGGTCATGCCCCGGCTGCCGGTGCGGCTCGCCGCCTG
>NZ_JAVFVX010000305.1:0-1445 GCF_033441795.1 Streptomyces sp. ADMS
CGCACGGGGATCCGACCGGCTCCGCCAGGAACGCAGCAGCTCGGACAGGGACTCACCCTGCGAGTCATCGTCGCCGCGCCCGCCCCGGGAGTCCATGAAGCGAGATGTTAGATCACCCGATCACATGACATGCCTCACAACGCGCCCTGATACACAATCAAAGGATCAAGAGATCGTCATTCAGCGTAGCCAGACATAACGGATAGTTGATCTTTCACCTAACTGCGCCACCGACGCAACACCTAGAAGCCGTCAGAGATCGAGAGTCGAACCAGGTCGCCTCCCACCTCGCTTCGCACAGCGGAAAGACTCACCGTCCGTAACCGGAACTGACAGTTCCGGGCAGCGCGAGTTCCGCCCTCCTCCTGACATCCTCTTGCCATCGTTCACCAGCAAGATGGCGTACAGCCCAGGCCGAGGGGGGATTGCCATGCCCTTGCCAGAAATCGACGAAAGCCAAATTTTCAAATCGTGTGAGGAGCAGGTCGATCGTTTGCGTCTGCCATACCGCTTCAGCACCAGGGAATTGCGCGAAGCGATAGCAGCGTTTCGCGGGAAGCCCATCATCCTCAAGCCCCTGAGCACGCTCGGCGCGATCGACGCGCCGTGCGGCATACGCCTGGAGACGCCAGAGTCCGACCTCCTCTTCTACGAAGAGGGGACCTCGATTCATCACCAGCGACACATCCTCACCCACGAACTGTGCCATGTGTACTGCGACCATCCCGGAAGCCTGGAGGTCGACGCCTCTACGGCGCGTGCCCTCGGAGTAAATCCCACACTGGTGATGCGCATGTCGGGACGCACGAGCTATTCCACGGCAGACGAACGCGAAGCGGAGATGATGGCGACCGTAATTCGCCAGCGCATCTACCGAGAACGCGAATCCCCTCCCCGTCAGCCCGAGAAGGGATCGGACAGCTGGGACGCACTCTTCGCGCAGCCCATTAAGAAAGGTCGGTTCCGCTCACGATGAATGCCGTTTTCCTCGGGATGGCCTGCCTCCTCGCAGCGGCTGCCGGCTACTGGGTCCTCGGCCGGGGCACGCCGCGCCCCTCCGGAACGTGGGCCATGGGCGCCCTCCTCAGCTCCTTCGCCGTGGCCTTCGCCTCCTACGCGCCGCTGTTCGAGAACGCGGTCGAGGCGGTCGTGCCGCATGTGGCCCGGCTGCTGAGCAACTCCGCCTCCCTGGCGGCTGCCACCTCTGTCCTCGCCGTCTCCTTCCAGGTCAACCTGGAACCCGCGGAAGCGCGGCGGCGCATCCGCTTGCGCCTCCTCCTTCTCGCCGCATCCGTCTTCGGCATGACGGTGCTGTCCACGATTGAGCAGATGACGCACCGCTCGCCGCAGGTGTACGCGCTCTACCTGCTCCTCTTCATCTCCTACCTGGGCTTCGCCATCGTCGACTTCCTGCGGCAGGCCCTGCGGCAGTCGAAGTCGACCCG
>NZ_JAVFVX010000306.1:0-1432 GCF_033441795.1 Streptomyces sp. ADMS
TCGACAAGATCGACCTCCGGTACAAGGACGCCGACGTCCAGGGCACCACGCTCCACGAGGCCGAGCAGGCCGTCCTCTCCGACAGCGGCACCGCCACCTACACCTCCCAGGGCCAGTCCGGGGCCGGCGCGGTGAACCTCACCTCCGGCAAGTCCGCGACGTTCTGGGTCTACTCCGAGCGGGACGGATACGCGGACCTGACCTCCCGCTTCCGCAACACCGGCCGGGCCGACCTCACCGTCAACGGCAAGACCGTCGACGACCAGACCCTCTCCGGCGCGACGACCGGTGCCTGGTCCACCTCCACCAACCGGGTCCACCTGAACGGCGGCATCAACAAGGTCAAGGTGACCGGCACCGGCGGCACCCTCGCCCTGGACCGCCTGGCCGTCACCCCGTTCAGCGCCACCGACACCGTCACCACCGGCAACGTCGTCACCTACCAGGCCGAGAACGGCACCCTCACCGGCACCGCGGCCGCCGACACCACCTACAGCCAGGCCAACGGCGGCGTCGTCACCGGCATCGGCAACGGAACCGCCAACTCCCTCACCCTCGACGTCGACGCGCCCACGGCCGGCACCTACGCCATGACCATGCGCTACGCCAACGGCGAGGAACTGCCCTCCAAGCACTACAACCCCGACATCCGGGTCCAGCACGCCGACGTCAGCGTCAACGGCGGCGACGCCAAGCGCGTCAACTTCGCCAACACCCTGCACTGGAACCAGTTCAACGACTACACCGTCCCCGTCACCCTCAGCGAGGGTGCCAACACGGTCAAGTTCACCGCCCCACAGCTCTACAACTACGACGGGACCACCATCGGCCTGGTCTACTCCGGCGGCGGCACCGACATCGGAGAGCCCATGCGCTCCAGCTCCGCACCCAACCTCGACCAGGTCTCCTTCGCGCCCCAGAGCCTGCACATCGGCGCCTCGTCCGGCTTCTCCTCCACGGCCGTCGCCCAGCACAGCTCGCTCTGTCTCGAAAACCCCGCCCAGTCCACCGCCGACGGCACCCAGTACCAGCAGAACACCTGCGGAAGCGGCAAGGCACAGCGCTTCGACTTCCGCCCCGTCAGCGGCGCCACCGACACCTACACCGTCGTCAACCACTCCAGCGGCAAGTGCCTCGACATCTCCGCCGTCTCCACCGCCAACGGGGCCGCCGTCCAGCAGTGGACCTGCCACGGCGGCACCAACCAGCGGTTCAGGCTCAACGCGGTGACCGCGCTCAACAACAGCCACGACTACCAGCTCGTCGCCGTCAACAGCGGCAAGTGCGTCGACGTCAGCAGCATCTCCACGGCCGCCGGAGCCAAGGTCCACCAGTGGACATGCGACACCGGCAGCACCCTGACCACCAAGAAGAACCAGATCTGGCGGCTCACCGGCAAGGACTGACCAGCGGCGGATCCCGCTGAGTCTCC
>NZ_JAVFVX010000307.1:0-1374 GCF_033441795.1 Streptomyces sp. ADMS
TGCGGATCTTGCGCTCCAGCCCGGCACCGTCCCAGTGCCTGCTCGACTCCGCCACCCCTGCTCCCCCCTCCGGCTCCGTACGGCCCTGCGCCGTAACCCAGTTACGACAACCGGCCGCGCCGATCCATTCCCCGGCCAGCCGGTCCCTCACCCTCGGAGGCCAGTTCGCCCACGGCAGACAGCACCTTCCCGGAAACGACTACGTACTTCGGCACACCACATGTCAACGTACGGGTGTCGGGAAAAACCGCAGGTCAACGAAGGGACCGTCCACCCGTGAACGCCTCCAGCACCCTCCTGCCCGCTGTCGTCCGTCCCACCGTGGAGGAACGCGCCTGGCCCTCCAGCGACCACTGCGCGGGCCCAGTGCTCGAACTGCTCGGCGCACTCGGCTGGGCAATCGTCGACACCCCGGAGGCCAACGTGCACTGCACCAGCCCGGACGGCCGCGTCTACGTCGGCTGGCTCCCCGAAGACACCACCGCCTGGAAGCGCGGCATCGTCTGGCAGGTCCGGGCCATCCCCGCCGACGCCGAGCCCTGGGTCCAGGAGTTCGGCCTCGACACCCCCTCCGAGACCGTGGCCGGTTTCCTCGCCGCGCTCGTCGCCGCATGTCCCCGCACCGCTCAGTAGCGACGGCCAGACCGCCGCACCGCCGCCCGGCCCAAATGCGCGAAGGAGTCATCGTGGCACGCATGCTCAGCGCCGCCCGCCCCAACTTCCGCCGGGCCTGCCGCTACGCCCGGAGAGCCTGCACTTGCTACCTCTATCCCTCCACCACCGGATCGAAGGCGAAGGTCCTGCGCCGGCGCGCACAACGGCACGCCGAGAAGAGACAACTCCGCACCCCCTGATCCCGGCAGGCATGCCCCACACCAGGAGAGACCTCTTGCATCACCGCGCACCGCTGACCAACCACCACGCCGACGACACCGACTGCCCAGCCGAGCACAAGCACACCAGCTCCGGCAAGCCGCTCCACCCCGGCTGCACCGGCCGCGCCTACACCCAGGCCATCTGCTCGTGCGGCGACTGGCAGATGAAGAACCCAGGCAAGGGCTATGTCAACGAGTGCCGCAGGCGGCACCTCGCGAGCCACCCGAAGCCGAACCCGACCGGCCCGAAGGTCTTGCGCGACCTGCTCCGCCTCGACGCCCGCTGACGCTCCACCTCCGGCACCGCTTCGCCCGCCCATCTCACGCTCGGAGGTTCCCGTGCCCCACTACCTGACCGTCAACCACCTGCTCCACCAGCTTCAGAACCTCGACCCCGACCTACCGGTCCGCCTGGCCGTCAACCCCGACTGGCCCTTCACGCACTACCTCGGCACCGACGTCGTCGTGCGCGACGGCGTCGCGTTCATCGCCGACGACG
>NZ_JAVFVX010000308.1:0-1373 GCF_033441795.1 Streptomyces sp. ADMS
TGAGCATGTCGACGAACCCCTTCGTCGACTACCACCTGATCTACGCCGTCGCCCTCATAGCCCTCGCGGCCGCGGGCGCCGGAGCCACCTGGGGCCTCGGCAAGGCCTGGGCCAGGCTCCCGATCGTCGGCCGCAACCACTGGCTGCGCTGACCGCGGGAGGAGTGGCCGAACCCGAACGTGGTTCGGCCACTCCGTGCCGCCCGCAGGTCTGTGGGGAGCGGCCCGGTCGGCGAACTGCGCTTCCTGCACCTTGCTCCTTCTTGAAGCGACGCCGGAGTCGGGTCCCTCCCATTCCCCTGCTCGGTGACTTCAACTCGGTGCCGCACTCGCGACTTCACCCGGATATGGGCGCTGGCCGCGGACACAGACCCCCGGTGTCATCCCCCGCCCGTCGGCACCTGCAGGCCGAACACTGACTGGCACAGCAAGTTCGACTACATCTTCCTGCGAGGGGCCGTCCCGCTCACGCACCGCGTGCGACCCACCCCGCACTCGGAGATCTCGCCCTCCAGGGCGGACTCGAGCACCCGCTTGGTGAGCTGTTGCAGCAGCACGCCCTCACCGGTCAGTTGCAGCCCCTCGTTACGGGCACGGTCAACCAGCATCGCAACGAGCTGCTCGTCCGACACCGCACTCGACGGTGCCTGAACCACCTGCTCGGCCTGCTCGTTCTCCACGGCGGTCTCCGTCATCAGACGCATCTCCTTGATCATCAGATCCGCCGTTGATTAGACACTCCCGCCCCGGATCCCAGGGCCTACACGCACTCCAGTGCGATGCCGCAGATCCGGGACAGCGAAGGGTCCCGGGCGCACACAGCACCCGGGGTCCGCTCGACAGGCCCCCTGATCGAGCTCGGCCGGGAGGGTCGGCGGCGCGTCCGCGTCGCTGACGAACTCGGCATCGACACAGACCTGGTCGCCATCGACCAGCGGCTGCTGATCCTCCTCGAAGAGGTCAGCGCCACCATGAGGCAGCGGACGGGAGTTCGAGGTGTGCACCGCGGTCTGTGTCGCAGCAACGGCCGCACCTATGTCGTGCACGCCGGGGGAGCGGGGGCCTGGGCGGCGACGCCATCGCCTTTGGGTGTAGCTCTCCTGCAGTGAGATCGTTCAGGCCGTCAGGCGGTAATCGGCCTGGTCGTGGCGGGGATAGAAACGTGTGTGTTCCTGGCGCACGTGATAGCGCCAGTAGGCGGTGAAGCGGCCGTTGCTGATGATCGCGCGGAGTTGGAGGAGGGCTTCGGCTCCGGGGACGCTCCAGCGGCTGCCGGTGATCGCGAGGCGGTCGGCTACCAGATGCTGTCGACGTACGGCCTTAGCCTTGATCCACCGATTCGATGTTTGTGGATAACTCTTCTTGAAACGAGGA
>NZ_JAVFVX010000309.1:0-1369 GCF_033441795.1 Streptomyces sp. ADMS
CCCTCTCTGTCAGCCTTGGGTGAGACGTCCCGTTCTGCGGGGTTAGCCTGAGAGGGCACGACAGGAGAACCATCCCCTATGCCCAGCACTGAGCCCGTCGGGTCCGACCCGGCGCCGAGGCCAAAGCGCCGCACTTTCACCTCGGAGTACAAACTGCGGATCGTCGCCGAGTACGACGCCGCGCCCAGGAACGAGAAGGGTGCGGTCCTGCGCCGGGAACGGCTCTACCACTCGCACGTCAAGGAGTGGCGGGCCGCCCGGGATGCCGGGGCCCTGGAGAACCTGGTCGACCGCCGGACCAGCCCGGCCCGTGCGAAGAAGTCCGCCGCGGAGGTGGAGAACGAGAAGCTGCGGCAGCAGGTGGAGCGGTTGCAGAAGGACCTTGCCCGGAACAAGGCTGCGCTCGAGGTGATGGGAAAAGCTTCCGCGCTCTTGGAGATGCTCTCCGAGAGCGCGGACTGAAGTCTGCCGCCGACCCTGTCGTGGACGTCGCGTTCACCGGCGTCGAGGCTGAGCTGGGCATCACTGCCGCCTGTCGGCTGACGGGCCGCTCCCGCGCCACGCACTACCGCCGGCTCCGGCCGACGCCACCAAGCCGAGCACGTGTCCCGCAGGTGCAGCCGTCGGCCCTGACGTCCGAAGAGCGTTCTGCGGTCCTGGAGTTGATGAACAGCGACGAGTATGCCGAGCTGGCGCCCGCGCAGATCTGGGCCCGCGAGCTGGATGCCGGGCGCTATCACTGCTCCGTCTCGACGATGTACCGGATCCTGCGCGAGCAGGATCAGTCAGGTGAGCGCCGACGGCAGGCCACCCATCCGGCCAGGGCGGTGCCCGAACTGGTCGCCACCGGGCCCTCACAGGTGTTCACGTGGGACATCACCAAGGCTGCCGGACCGGTCAAGGGTGTCTGGTATCACGCCTACGTGATCATCGACATCTTCAGCCGGTACATCGTCGGCCACACCGTCGAGCGGGCCGAATCGGCGGTGAGGGCCGAGGAGTTGATTCGCGAGACCATCACCCGCAACGGCATCGTGCCCCAGACCGTGCACGCCGACCGCGGCACCTCGATGACGTCGAAGAAGGTCTCCCAACTACTGATCGATCTGGGTGTGACGCGGTCGCACTCGAGACCGAAGGTCTCCAACGACAATCCTTACAGCGAGGCCCAGTTCAAGACCACGAAGTACATGTCGGACTATCCCGAGCGGTTCGATTCGCTGGCCCACGCCCGCGAGTGGTTCGACGCGTTCATCGTGTACTACAACCATGAGCACCGGCACTCGGGCATCGGCTGGCACACCCCCGCCTCCCTCCACTTCGGGACCGCCGAGGAGGTCCGCGACCAGCGCGCGGTCACTCTCGCCGA
>NZ_JAVFVX010000030.1:0-77096 GCF_033441795.1 Streptomyces sp. ADMS
GCCTACGAGGTCTTCTCCCACGGCACCGACACCGGCGCCCTCAAGGTCGTACTGCGCCGCGGGTAGAGCACCCGGGCCGAGAGCAGCCGCGACCCGCCCCTGGGTGTCATCAAGCTCTGTCAGCCGCTCGGCCTGGGCCGTGCGGCCCTACTACTCACGGGTGGGTTGTGGTGCTATGGAAGTGAGCCGAGGGTCTGATGGGATGCGGCGAAGCGGAGCGAAACCGCGCACCGCGCAATCCGGGTCCGCGAGAAGCGGGCAGCCCTCGGCTCCACGATGCCGGAAGACCGCTGCGGCCAGTCGCTCCAGCGGGGCCTACGGTGCCGAGAGCCCGCACAATCGCCATTGGCTTCCCCCGCCGGATCTGCACCTCCGTGAACCATCACCGCCCCGCCAAGTCTCGTCGGGGGCCGGTCGGCATGGCCCCGCAGTGCGGCCCGGCCCAGGCCGGGCGACTCTGGAGAGAGGCAGGCGTCGGGAGGAGCGCCCATGCACTGGAAGACGATCTCCAAGGACACCGCACCGGGCGTCCCGCCGAATCTCGCCGACTACGACCGGGCTCGTTCCGTTTTCACCTGGTCGCAGGCGCGCACCGAGCTGGCCGGATTGCCCGGCGGCGGGCTGAACATCGCGCACGAAGCAGTCGACCGGCACACGGCTGCGGGCCTCGGCGACAAGGTCGCGCTGAGGTGCGTAACCCGTGACAACGCCGTCTCGACCGTCACGTACGGCGAACTGGCCCACCGCACGGCCCGCTTCGCCAACGTCCTGCGGTCACTCGGCGTCGGCCATGGGGACCGGGTGTTCACCCTGCTCGGCCGCTGTCCCGAGCTCTACACCGCGGTGCTCGGCACGCTGAAGAACACCAGCGTCCTGTGCCCGCTCTTCTCCGCGTTCGGCCCCGACCCGGTGGAACAGCGGCTGCGGCTCGGCGACGCCCGCGTGCTGGTGACCACCGCAGCCCTGTACCGGCGCAAGGTCGCCGCCCGGCGGGCGTCTCTCGACGTCCTCGAACATGTCCTCATCGTCGGACCCGGAACCGACGAACTTCCCGACACGCTCTCTTTCGACGACCTGATGTCCGCGGCCTCGGACAGCTTCACCATCCCGCCGACCTCGCCGGAGGACATGGCGCTGCTGCACTTCACCAGCGGAACCACCGGCACCCCCAAGGGCGCCGTCCACGTCCACGAAGCGGTCGTCGCCCACTACGCCACGGCCGCGTACGCGCTCGATCTGCACCCCGAGGACGTGTACTGGTGCACGGCCGACCCCGGCTGGGTCACCGGCATGTCGTACGGCATCGTCGCCCCGCTCGTGCACGGCGTGACGGTCGTCGTCGACGAGGGCGACTACGACGCCCGGCGCTGGTACCGGATCCTCGGCCAGCAGCGGGTCAGCGTCTGGTATACCGCGCCCACGGCCCTGCGCATGCTGATGCGCGCCACGCCGCGCGAAGGCCCGTACGATCTGCCGCGCTCCTACGACCTGTCGGCTCTGCGGTTCATCGCCTCCGTCGGCGAGCCTCTCAACCCCGAGGCCGTGGTGTGGGGCCAGGAGGTGCTGGGCCTGCCGGTGCACGACAACTGGTGGCAGACCGAGACCGGCTGCATCATGATCGCGAACTTCGCGGCCTGCGAGATCCGGCCCGGCTCGATGGGGCGGCCGCTGCCCGGTGTCGAGGTCGCCGTGCTGAAGCAGGGCGAGGACGGCCGGGCCCTGATCACCGACGGCAGGGTCACGGAGGTGGACAGCCCCGACGTGGAGGGCGAGTTGGCGCTGCGGCCGGGCTGGCCGTCCATGTTCCGCGGCTATCTGCACGACAAGGAGCGCTACGAGGCCGCGTTCGCCGACGACTGGTATCTGACCGGCGACCTGGTCAGGCGGGACGCGGACGGCTGGTACTGGTTCGTGGGGCGCGCGGACGACGTCATCAAGTCGGCGGGGCATCTGATCGGCCCGTTCGAGGTGGAGAGCGCGCTGATGGAGCACGCGGCGGTCGCGGAGGCCGGGGTGATCGGCCGGCCCGACCCCGTCGCCGGGAACGTCGTCAAGGCGTTTGTGTCACTGCGCCCCGGCGTCGAGGCGACCCAGGACCTGGAGCGGGAGTTGCTGGCCTTCGCCCGTCGCCGGCTGGGCCCGGCCGTCGCGCCCCGGGAGATCGCCTTCGACCAGAACCTGCCCAAGACCCGGAGCGGCAAGGTCATGCGCCGCCTGCTGCGTGCGCGTGAACTCGGTCTGCCCACCGGCGACTTGTCGACGTTGGAGGGATCCTCATGAGCGTGGCCCGTAACACCCGTGCCAGGAAGGCCCCGGGAACCCCGAAGCCCGCCAAGGCGGCCGCGAAGAAGACCCCGACGAGCAAGAAGACCGCCCGGACAGAGGTTCCGGCCGCTGGACCGGACGCCGTGCACAGGATGGATCTGCTGGAGGTCATGCTGCGCATCCGGCGCTTCGAGGAACGATGCGTCGAGCTGTACAGCGCAGCGAAGATCCGCGGCTTCGTCCACCTCTACATCGGCGAGGAGGCCGTCGCCGTCGGCATCAACCAGGCGCTGACCCCCGAGGACGCGGTGGTCTCCACCTACCGCGAGCACGGCCACGCACTCGCCCGCGGCATCCCCGCCGATGCCGTCATGGCCGAGATGTTCGGCAGAACGACCGGCTGCAGCGGAGGCCACGGCGGGTCCATGCACCTGTTCGACGCGAGCCGGCGCTTCTACGGGGGCAACGCGATCGTGGCCGGCGGTCTCCCACTGGCCGCCGGTCTCGCCCTCGCCGACCGCATGCGCGAACAGCCCCGCGTCACCTGCTGCTTCTTCGGCGACGGCGCCTTCGCCGAGGGCGAGTTCCACGAGACGGCGAACCTCGCCGTCCTGTGGAACCTGCCGCTCCTGCTCGTCTGCGAGAACAACCTCTACGCCATGGGCACAGCCCTCGAACGGCACGAGGCACAGACCGACCTGGCCATGCGCGCCGCCTCGTACGGCATGGTCGCCTGGGCCGTCGACGGGATGGACGTCGAGGCCGTGGAGAACGCCGCCCGCCGGGCCACCGAAGCCATCCGGGCCGGCGCAGGCCCCCACTTCCTCGAGGCGCGCACCTACCGCTTCCGCGCCCACTCCATGTACGACCCGGACCGCTACCGCGACAAGGCGGAGATCGAGCACTGGAAGACCCGGGATCCCATCAGCCAGCTCATGGACCGCATGCGCCAGGACAATGAGCTGGGCGACGAGGAACTCACCGGGATCGAGCATCGCGCCACCGACGAGATTGACCGCGCCGTCGAAACGGCCGAACAGGCACCGGAGGAACCGGTCGAAGACCTGCTCCTCCATGTCACCAGCGCCCCGGGGGAGGTGAGGTGACCATGAGCGCGGATGGGCAGCCGAAGGAGGCGAAGACGACCTACCGAGAGGCCATGCGTGAGGCGCTGCGGGATGCGCTGCGCGCCGACGACCGCGTCTTCCTCATGGGCGAGGACGTGGGCCGCTACGGCGGATGCTTCGGCGTCAGCCTCGGACTGCTGGAAGAGTTCGGGCCCGAACGAATCCGCGACACACCGCTGTCGGAGTCCGCCTTCGTGGGCGCGGGCATCGGCGCCGCCCTCGCCGGGATGCGGCCCATCGTCGAGATCATGACCGTCAACTTCAGCCTGCTCGCTCTCGACCAGATCCTCAACAACGCCGCCACTCTGCTCCATATGTCGGGCGGCCAGCTCCCCGTACCCCTGGTGATCCGCATGACCACAGGCGCCGGACGACAGCTCGCCGCCCAGCACTCCCACAGCCTGGAGGGCTGGTACGCACACATCCCCGGCATCCGCGTCCTCGCGCCGGCCACCATCGAGGACGCCCGCCACATGCTCGCCCCGGCGCTCGCCGACCCCGACCCCGTGCTGATCTTCGAGCACGGAAGCCTCTACAACGCTTCCGGTGAACTCTCCCCGCCCGCCGCACCCGTGGACATCGATCACGCCACGGTCCGCCGCCCCGGCACCGACATCTCCCTGATCACCTACGGCGGTTCACTGTCCAAGGCGCTGGCGGCGGCGGACGAGCTGTCCACCGAGGGCATCAGCGCCGAGGTCGTCGACCTGCGCACGCTCCGGCCCCTCGACAACGAAGCCATCACCGCCACCGTGGCCCGCACGCACCGCGCGGTAATCGTCGACGAAGCCTGGCGCACCGGCAGCCTCGCCGCCGAGATCTCCGCCCGCATCGCCGAGGAGTCCTTCTACGAACTGGACGCCCCCGTGGAGCGGGTGTGCAGCGCGGAAGTCCCCATCCCGTACGCCCGGCGCCTCGAGGAGGCCGCTCTGCCGCAGACCGCCGACATCGTCGCGGCGGCACACCGGGCGGTGGGCTGACCATGGCCGAGTTCACCATGCCGTCCCTGGGCGCCGACATGGACGAGGGCACGCTCCTGGAGTGGCTGGTCCGGCCCGGCGACCAGGTCCGCAAAGGCGATCCCGTCGCGGTCGTCGAGACCGCCAAGTCCACGATCGAGGTGGAGTGCTTCGACACCGGGACGATCGGGAAGCTGCTCGTCGAGCCGGGCACGACAGTACCCGTCGGCACGGCCCTCGCACTGATCCAGCCGACCGCGGAAAAGCCCCAGAAAGCAGAAAAGCCCCGGAAGCGCGAGAAGCTCAGAAAGCCCGAAAAGACTGAGGCGAAGCAACCAATCCGGCGGGCGCCACAACGCACGCCGGCCCCCACCCGGCCAGAAACCAGCGCAGGCCGCCCCGAGCCGCCCGCCGCCCACGAACACGAGCGCGGGCACATCGAAGCCGGCCCCTTGCTCCGGCACCTCGCCGAACGCCGCGGTATCGAACTGGAGACACTCAAAGGATCCGGGCCGGGAGGGCGCGTCACACGGACCGATGTCGAACAGGCAGCCGCGGCCGCCGCTGCCGCCGCGGCTGCCGCTCCGCCATCACGCGTACGAGCCACCCCGTTTGCCCGCCGACTCGCCGCCGAACTGGACGTCGACCTGACGGCGGTGACGGGAACCGGCAAGCACGGCGCCGTCCAGGCGACCGACGTGCGCGATGCGGCCCCGGGACCGGCAACCACGGCCCCGCCCGCACGCCACGTCACCGCCCCGGTGCGTCCCTCGGATGACCGGTCAGCCGCGATGCGCCAGGCGATCGCCGGACTGATGGCCCGCGCCAACCGGGACATCCCGCACTACTACCTGTCCACGACCGTCGACATGGCCACTGCCATGGACTGGCTGCACGAGCACAACCGGCGCACATCGGTCAGCGAGCGGCTGCTTCCCGCTGCCCTGCTTCTGAAGGCCGCGGCCCTCGCAGCCCGGGAAGTCCCCGAGCTCAACGGCTTCTGGACCGACGACCACTTCACGGCAGGCGACGGCGTCCACCTCGGTGTGGCCGTGTCGCTGCGGGGCGGCGGGCTCGTCGCCCCCGCCCTGCGCGACGCCGACACGCTCGAACTCCCCCAGCTGATGACCTCTCTGAAGGACCTGGTCGCCCGCGCACGCACCGGCAGGCTCCGCGGCTCGGAAGTGTCCGGCTCGACCATCACGGTCACCAATCTCGGTGATCAGGGCGTGGAAGCCGTCTTCGGTGTCATCTACCCGCCACAGGTGGCCCTGGTCGGCTTCGGACGGGTCGTGGACCGCCCCTTGGCCGTCGACGGCCTGCTCGGCATACGGCCCGTCGTCACTGCCACCCTGTCGGCGGACCACCGGGCAACCGACGGCGCCGTCGGAGCCCGCTACCTGACTGTGGTCGACCGCCTCCTGCAGAACCCGGAGCAGCTGTGAAGCGTACCGAAGCACTGGACATCGTCAAGGAATCGATCACCCGCGTCATCCCTGACGCCGACTTCACCGCCGTTGGGCCCGACGATCAGTTCCGCGACGCACTCGAAATGGACTCGCTGGACTTCCTGAGTTTCGTCGAGACGCTAAGTGAACGGACCGGGGTCCGTATCGACGACGAGGACACCCCACAGCTCACCACGCTGTCCGCGAGCACCGACTTCCTCGTCGCCCGCTCGAAGTGAGCGGGTCCGGCCCGCGACACAACCGAAGCCAGGCGGCGCCTTACTGCTCCTCTCTCGTACCGGCCCGCCGGGCGGCAGCCGACCTGCATCCCGGCCTATCGTGGAGACGACGGCATGCCGCGCATCTGCGCACCAGGTCCTCGGCTCCCGAAGGGAGGCGCGAGGTGCAGCACCAACCATTCGACGCGAAGACAGTGACCGCCCTTGTGGAGGACGCCGCTGCCGCTCCCTCCATGCACAACGCGCAGCCATGGAAGTTCCGCTTCCTGTCCGGTGCCCGCACCTTCCACCTGCGCGCGGACCTCGAGCGCGCCATGCCACACTCCGACCCCACCAACCGCGCGCTCCACCTCGGCTGCGGTGCCGCCCTGTTCAACCTGCGCGTGGCCGCGGCCCACGCGGGCTGGGATCTGACGGCCCGCCTGCTGCCCGAGCCTTCGGACCCGGAACTGCTCGCGTCAGTGCAGCTGGCCGACCCCACGCGTCCCGACGACTCCCTGACCGCGCTGTACCCGGCGATCCACCGCCGTCACACCAGCCGCTATCCCTTCGCCGAAAAGGAGATACCCGCCGACATCCAGGCCGAGCTCGGTGACGCCGCCCGCCAGGAAGGAGCGCAGCTGGCCTTCCCTTCCGCCTGGCACAGCGAGACCCTGCTCGACCTCGCCCACGACGCCGAGGGCCGCGACACCCTGGACCCCGCCGCCTTCGAGGACGTGGCTCGCTGGACCCGGCTCGATGACGTCACCGCCGACACCGCGGCCGACGGCATCCCCGCGTACGCCTTCGGCCCTCGTAAGCGAAACGGCAAGGCCCCGGTGCGCGACTTCGCCGGCCGTCGCACGGTAACCGACCGCGGCACGGCCACCTTCGAACACACACCTCACCTGGTCCTCCTGGGCACCGCCGACGACCAGCCGACCGACTGGCTGCGCGCGGGCCAAGCGCTGGAACGCGTCCTGCTCCTGGCCACCCTGCAGGGCCTGGCCACTTCCCTTACCTCCCACGCCCTGGAATCGCGCGACCTGCGCTGGCTGGCACGCGACCCCCTGACAGCGATGGGGTACGTCCAGATCGTGCTCCGCCTCGGATACGGCCCCCAAGGTCCCGCCACGCCACGACGCCCCGTGCGCGACGTACTCGACATCGAGTGACCGTCGGAGAAGTCAAGCATTCCGCCCGTGGACCCCTCGGCGCATGGCGTGCTGCCGGACCACGGTGGCGGTGAAAGCACAGGTGGCGGCCGCCGTGAGGGCCAGGAGCAGGTATCCCCAGGTGTAGTCGTCAGCGATCCCGTACACCGCGCCCATGGCCAGGGGTGGAAAGAAGCCACCCAGGCCGCCGGCGGCACCGACAACGCCAGTGACCGATCCGATCTGGTCAGCCGGTACGAGGCGGGCGACGAGGGCGAACACGGCGCCTGAGCCGGTGCCCAGGGCTGCGGCCATGCCGAGGAAGGCCAGTGTCCCGATCGGGATCAGCGCGAATTCGAAGGAGGCAAGGAGGGCGAGTGCGGCGACGGCAGCGTAGGCCCCGATGAGCACCGGTACGGGGTGGAGCCGGTCGGACAGCCAGCCGCCCACCGGGCGCGCGGCGACCGCGAGGACGACGAAGCCGGCGGTGCGCAGGGCGGCGTCGGAGCGGCCGAGATCATAGGCGGTGGTGAGGTAGGTGGGCAGGTAGACGCTGAAGGCGACGAAGCCTCCGAAGGCCACCGCGTAGAGGAAGGCCAGCTGCCATGTGGTGCGCATTCGCATGGTGGCCGTGGTGCGCGCGAGCAGCGAGCCAACCGGGACGGCGCGTTCCGGCTGGTCGCGCAGGAGGAAGTGGGCAGTGACGGCGTAGACGGCAAGAATGCCGGCGACGAGGGTGAAGGGGAAGCTGCTGGCGACGGCATCAGCCAGCTGCACGGTGGTGAACGCCGAGATGGCGGTGCCCCCCGTGCCGATACCGAAGATGCCGAGCGCCAGGCCGCGCCGCTCGGGCGGATACCAGGCGTTGACGAACGGCACGCCGACGGCGAACGTGGTGCCGCCCAACCCGAGGAAGAAGCCGCCGATGAGGAACTCGGCCAGCGAGTCGGCCAGCTGGCCCAGGTAGAGCACGGGCAGGACGGTCAGGGCGGTGACGAGAGGGAACATCCGGCGGGCGCCGACGCGGTCGGTCAGCGCTCCGACCGGGATCCGGCCGAGCGAGCCGACGATGACCGGCACAGCCACGACCAGGGACTGCTGGAACGAGCTGAGGCCCAGGTCCTCGCGGAGCGTCGGTCCGAGCGGCCCCAGCAGAGCCCATGCCCAGAAGCCGACCATGAACCCGGCCGTGGCCAGAGCCAGCATCCGCGTCGGCTGCGCTGAAGCCGGCGTCCTACCAGGCTCCGGTGTGCCAGGGCGCCTCAACGGCCCCTCCTCTCCCGAACGACCACGCGTCGGTCATCGCCACGGCTCACGATCTTTCCGGACACTGTGGGCGAATACCGGCGACGCGCCCACCATGGTGGCGAGGGGTCCGGCAACCCGGGTATGGGCAGTCCCGGCCCAGGACCGGCGCCCTCCGGCCCCTGACGGTGGCGTACACGGTGCGGCTACCACTGGCAACCGAGGGACACTCCGCTCATCAAATATCGGAAGAAATCGGGGCATAAGGGCAAGTTCGACGTCGCGTGCGTCCACCCGATGGGCCGGGGCGGCGGTCCACGATGAAGGACCCGCAGCGCCATGACGGCGGCCGACATGACGCAGGTCGAGATCCTTACTGCCGTCGCCTACCTTCAGGCCGTCTGGGACCGTGACACCGACGCGGTCAACGCGCTGTCACACCGTGAAGACTCCGAGCGAGACATCCTCGACGTGGCCATCGACCTCGCCGACCGCTTCGGACAAATATCCATGCTCTTCCGCCTCGGCATTGCCCCAGACCTCGACGGCGAATACAAGGCAGCAGCCGAGGCCAAGGTGGACAACGATCCCACCACCGCCGTCACAGCAGTGCCTATCGATGCCTACCGACGATGGGCCAAGACAGCCGAAGGCCCTGCGGTCAGGGAACTAAGCCCGTCCGTGATCGGCTATCTCGCGATGTCGACGAAGGCCACGGAGGACGAGATTCCGAGGCTCTTCGAGATGCTCCGCGACGCTGCCATCACCAACAGCTGAGCGTCACGTCACTTGGGACGCCGCGCCAACGCCAGCCTCAAGAGCCCGTCGGCGCTGAGGACTGTGTGGGGAACGACCCGCACCGCGTGCCGCCGCCTGACGGCAACAGGACGGGAGGCCAGCTCACGCAGCAGGTTCAGTCGACGCAGGGCGGGGAAGCGTGGCCAGTCCCATGGCCCGCTCGATCCTGATCTTGATGACCACGCGCTCGGGGTCCGGGGCCGGAGTCCGTCCGTACCGGTCGGCGTAGCGCGCCACGGCATCGTCGACCGCTGCCGCGTCGGTGAGCACCTCGGCCGTGCCTTCCAGGGTGGCCCAGCGTCCTCCGTCGACCTGGCAAACGGCCACGCGGGCTTCGCCAGGACGGAGCGCCTGAATATTGGCGACCTTCTTGCTTGATTTGCGTGTGATAACCCGAGCGACTCCGGCGTCGGTATCAACGGTGACTCCGACGGGCACCACATGCGGACTTCCGTCTGGCCGCAGAGTGGTCAGCGTGCACAGATGGTATTCATTCCAGAACTCAGAGTGTCCAGACGTCTGGCTGAATTTGTCACTAGGCATGCCCGGGATCGTAACGCGGAGCGCCTCGCGGATTGACGCAGAAGTGACCGCTTCCACACAAGCCCTCACACTCAGGGAGCCGACACTATGCGGTATTGACTACGACATGCCCGCATTGCACCCTTGCGGAATATCTCAAACCGGTAACAGAAATGTGAGCCCGCCATGCGTGAGCGACCAAAATGACCACAAGCGAATCAGCAGTTCAGGGCCATGATCGAAACTCGGGAATGGATGATTTAGCAGGTTTTATTGGCACTGATCACTACCTTTCATTGATCTTCGAGATGTCGATTTCCGGCCTTGATCACATACGAGCCTCACGTAGGGTCCGAGACTGTTCCCGTGAGCCTCACCGAAGGGCTTCGACCTGGCCGAATGCTCGTTCGCGCTAGCGACCGTGTGTGTCCCGAGGGGATCGAGCGTGTCCTCGCGACTCAATCGCTGGGGTCGGCGTGCGCCCTTCGGTCGATGCTGGTCTCGGCGTCCGTGATCACCTTCATGAGTGCCGTCCGGGGACCCGAAAATCGTTGACCCGTGGTGGCCGGCGCCCGGCTCCGAGTAGGAGCCCAGATCGGCCGGTACGAAGGGATTGCTCAATGTCTCCGGGAGAAAGTCGTCGCGGCGCTCCGGAATCTCCGGTGCCTGCGCGAGAGCAGGCGATCCGCCGGCGGTTGGGGCGGTGGCGTACGACTGAGAAGCGGACCGTGGAGCGCGACCTCCACCGTCGGCTGCGGCAAGAGCTGCGCAACCTCCGCATTCACCCGCCCCTGGACGTGGAGGAGCTGGTCCGGGCGCTCAGTGAGAGGCGCGGACGCCCGATCGTCTTGCGCCCCTTCCCGCTGGAGAAGCCGGGGCCCTCGGGGCTGTGGATCGATACGCCGGATATGGACGTGATCCTCTACCAGCAGGAGACGACCCGGCTGCACCAGCGGCAGATCATCCTCCACGAGATCCTCCACATCCTCGTCGCCGAGTGGGAGGGGGACCATGCCACGGAGTCGCCGGAGGAGTCCCCGGACGACTTCGTCGAGGGCTGGGCAACCCTCATCCCCGTACTCGATCCCAAGCTGATCCGGCGGGTCGCCCGCCGCTGCTCGTACGAGGAAGAGGAGGAGTGCTCGGTCGAGCTCGCGGCCACGATCATCCTGGAGTGGTCCTCGGTGCTCGACGAACTCCCGCCGCTGTCGGAGGACCCGGAGGTACGCCGGGTTCAGTCCGCCCTGGGCGACCGGCGAGGGTGGCTGTAGTCCGTGACCGAGATACTCCTGCTGATCATCGCGGCTGCTGTCATATGGCGGCTCTACCTCTGGTCGCGCGCCCCGCACGACGGTCCCACCCGGTCGGTCGCCCTCTCCCTCCTGAGCGCGGGCCTGTCGTATCCGGTGGCCATGCCGGGGGGCACCACCGGTATCGACACCGTGGCCGGGCACGGCACGGCGAAGCTGGTCCAGAACGTCCTGCTGTTGGGGACGGTCTACTTCCTGATGTGTTTCTACCTGTACTCGGCCGACGGGCAAGCGGCTCGGCGTCGCGCTCGATGGGAAGCCGTCGTCGTGGTAATGGTCGCAGTGGCGATCATCGTGGCGGCCGTGAGCGTGCCGCACGAGGCGCTCGCCGGCTCGTTCAGCACGGCGGACATGACGATCCCCCAGGTCGCCTTCTTCTATGCCGGCGCCGGTCTGTACCTGATGTACGCGCTCGGTGCTGCGGGACGTTGGTCCGCCCGCTATGCCCGCATGTCGCGGCGCCCGCACGCCACGGGGCTGTGGTTGACCGCGATCGGCCTCGGCATGATGGCGGTGGCCTGTGCCGTGCGCGCGGTCTTCGTCGCCGTCCGGTGGAGCGGGGGAACCGTGTCGCACCAGCTGATGGCGGGCGTGGCGGTCGGGCTGGTGGTGTCGAGTCTGCTCTTCGTCGTGGGCATCACATATTCGGGGGTCCGCGCCAGGATCACGGCGACGCGGCTGTGGCTGCGCCGGCGGCGGGATCACCGTCGGCTGACCTCGCTGTGGCAGCTGCTGATCGAGGTCTATCCGGAGAATGAGCTGCGCCCTGCTTCCCGCGGGTTCTGGGACCGGTGGCGGGCGCGTGGCGTGCACCGCCGCTACCACCGGCGGATAGTGGAATGCCGTGATGGACTGGTCGACATCAGCCCCTACCTGGTGCGCGGGGAGGACGGCACCGGCCTGCTGGACCTTGAGCCAGCCCAGCTGGCCCGGCGCCTGCGATCCGCCGTGACCATGGTCAAGAACGGCGTCCCGGCACCGGGTCAGGCGGTCGCCCTGGCGGTGCCGCAGGAAGACGACCGGAACGCTGATGTCCGTCAGCTGATCGCGGTGTCGGAAGCGCTCCGGCTGACCGCGTGACCGTGGAAGAACGAGGGAGACGAGACGAGATGCTGATCACCGCCGGCCGGGTCCTGACCGGGTCCGGGACATACCTGGAGGACGGCGCCGTCCTCGTCGAGGGCGACTCGATCACCGAAGTCGGGCCGCGCACGCAGCTCGCCGACCGCGCCGGGGCAGACACGGCTCAACTGGCGTTTCCCGACGCGACGGTGGTGCCCGGACTGATCGACGCCCACGTGCATCTCGCGTTCGACGGCGGCGGCGACCCGGTGGCCACCCTCCACGAGTCCAGCGACGAGAGCCTGCTGCAGGCCATGCGCCAGCGCGCGGAGCAGCTCCTGTCCAGCGGTGTGACCACGGTCCGCGACCTGGGCGACCGCAACGGCCTGGCTCTCCGCCTCAACGAAGAGATCAGCCGGGGCAGCACTCCCGGCCCTCGCATCGTGTCCGCGGGCACACCGGCTACCCCGCCCGGAGGCCACTGCCACTTCCTGGGCGGTGAGGTCTCCGGCGTGGCCGAGGTCCGTGATCTCGTGCGCCGCAACCTCGCTGGGGGTGCCGGCGTGATCAAGGCGATGGTGACAGGCGGCGGCCTGACCAAGGACGGGCCGAAGAGCTGGCAGAGCCAGTTCTCCGCAGAGGAACTCCAGGCCCTGGTGGACGAGGCACACCAGGCCGGAGTGCCGGTGGCCGCGCACGCGCACGGAGCGGACGGCATCGCCGCGGCCGTGGACGCCGGCGTGGACACGATCGAGCACTGCACCTGGATGACGAGCGACGGATTCGACCTCCGTCAGGACGTCCTGAAGAAGATCATCGACCAGGGCATCGCGGTCTGCCCGGCCGTCAGCCCGCACTGGCAGATGCTGCCCCGCTTCTTCGGAGAAGAGCGGGCAGCAGCCATGTTCGCCCTGGTCCGCGAGATGGCCGAAGCCGGCGCCAAGCTCATCGCCGGAACCGACGCCGGCGTTCAGCGGGCCGGGTTCGACGGGCTCGTGCCGGCGCTCGCGTTCTACGAGCACCTGGGCCTGCCCAACAGCCGGATCCTCGACATGGCCACTGCGGACGCGGCCGGAGCCCTGGGGCTGGGCGGACAGACGGGCCGGATCGCGCCCGGGCTCCGCGCGGACCTGCTGATCGTCGGCGGAGATCCGCTGGACGACCTCGGTGCTCTCCAGCAGATCCGTGCCGTGATCGCGGCAGGACGGGTGCACGAGGCAAGCTGGCCAGCAGAGAAGCAGCAGTAGCCACGCCGCCGGCCCGCAGCCCAGAAGCTGCGGGCCGGACTACTTGGTGTCCGCTTCCTTCTCCGTCATCTCCGCCACCAGCTCGTTGACCAGCGCCAACGCCTTGGGCGACAGACCCCGCGGACCCAGGCCGCGAGCTCGCACCCGGCCCACGGCGCCCTTCTTCGCGGCGGCCAGCAGCTGGAGACCCTCATAGACCTGGGCGGCCACGGCCTCGTCCGGCTCGAAGTACATCCGGGACACACCGACAACGGCGGCCAGCGCATCCAGGACCACGGGCGGCGCCGTGTCCGTGACGCCGGCCCGAAGATCGGCGAAGTCTTCCCCGGTGATGATCTCCGCCCCGGCATGGGCATTCACCTCGGCCGCCATCTCGGCGTCCGAGGGGGGTCCCTGCGGACCGGGGTAGGAGCGCTGCAGGAGCAGAGTGATCTTCTCGGCGAGGGATCCCGGCGCCCCGCTCGAGTCCGGAGCCGTGGCGTCTTGGGTTCCGGGCTCCCCCGTCGTGCCGTTCTTCCTCGCCTCTGCGGCGGCCAGGGAACGATCCTCGGCCCGGCGCAACTCCGTTTCGCTGACGCCATACTTCTCTGCCAGGGCCGGGACGTATCTGTCCTTGAGTCGACGGTCGCCTCGCTCGGCTCCCGCGACCGGGCCAGCGCTCTTGGTTCCGATCACCTCGGCCGTCTCGTACTGGTAGATGCCGGCGTCGCAGCGCAGATCAGCCAGATCGGGCAGGCCGCGACGGGGAAACAGATCGTCCAGGTCGCCCCTGAGGGCCGCCGCGTATGCGGGCAGCTTCTCCGGATCGGGCGAGGAGTGGCCAGCCTCCCAGTTCGCCACCGCGGAGTCGGACACGCCCAGCTCTGCCGCCACTTCACTCTGGAAGATGTCGGCAGCTCGCCGTACCGCGCGAGCACGGTCTCGGTCGAAGTGACGGGCAGGCATCAGACCTCGCTTTTTCTCCAAGTTGAAGTGAATGCATCTTGTTGACTTTTACTTCTGGTGGGAATAGCTTCAGCGTAGCGAAAACAGAGCGCCTTCGCATACCGCTCGCCCTCTGGATTCGGCCTCCCCACCAGCACCTCTGGGCTGCGGTGAGGTCCCGCACCTCGTGTGAGAGGTCCCCTCTTCGCGGCGGCGCGGCGTGTTCCACCGCGTGCCTGGGGGTCAGCAGTCCCAGCAGTAGTCCCCCCGGCTCCGCAGTGGATACCCCGTTTCTCCCCTCCCCGTCAGGAAGTCCGCGCCATGCCGCAGCACCCCTTAAGCCCAGCGGCCAGCGCTCGGTGCGTGCGACGCCTGACTCCGGGGATCACTTCTCCTTCGCCTCGCTCCGCCTCCTCGACCCGCCCTGGGCGCCGCCCGACGAGTTGTCGAGAAGGCAAGAGCTAAGTCTGGATGTCTTCGCAGGCCACACGTATGTTGCTGGTCCCCCGCCGGGCATCCGCCCGGCGACCAGCACGGAAGGAGACGCGTGAGGCGCGCACCGCCCACCGCAACGGGCCACGGCCCCGTAAACGCCGACGGCGCCTGAGAGCGGGAACTCTCAGACGCCAAACGGCCAGGACACCCGCGCCCCGGGAAGGGCGCGGAGATCACCCAACGAATCCGCTCTGGTCCCTTTCCACCAGCACCGGAACGGATCTGCTTCAAGGGAGAGTTTCGCATGCCGACTGCCCTGCGTGAAAGGCCGAAGACCCCGGCCTGCGCGGCAGCCTGTGCCCCTGCCACCCCGTCAGTGCGGCGGAGTGGCGGTGATGCCTGATGGCACGTATCCGCACCGTCAAGCCGGAGATGTTCGAGTCGGAGTCGCTGGCGGAGTGCTCGGTGACCGCCATGCTCACCTTCATCGGGCTGCTGACGCAGGCTGACGACTCCGGCCGTCACCGCGACCATCCGGCGATCATCGCCGGTCGGCTGTGGGCACTACGCCCGGAGCACACCGCCGCGCACGTCGCCCAGGACCTGGAGGAGCTGGCCACCGCCGGGGTGATATGCCGCTACACCGGATGCGACGGACGTACCTGGCTGCACGTCGTGACGTGGGAGCAGCACCAGAAGATCAACAAGGCCACGGCGTCCCGGGTGCCGCGCTGCACCCGCCACCAGGACCACCAGCCGTGCGGAAAGTGCCAGACCGGCGCCTGCCCCACCACGCGCACGGCACCGTCCGTGACGTCTCACGGAACCCTCCCGGAGCACTCCGGGAGCCCGCAGGGAGGGGTGCACCGCCCAGTCGCGGACGCCACTCAGCCCGCAGAGACCACGACGGCCCCCGGAGAGCCGGTGTCCGTGCCGCAGACTGGCCCAGCTTCATCCATTGCGGCACCGCCGGGGAAAAGTGCAGGTCAGACGGCAGTCCCGGAGGACTCCCGGAGGACTACGGGAGGACTCCCGGAAGACTCCCGCTCTGGATCTAGGATCTTGGATCCTGGATCTGTACCTAGGGGGCGCGAGGCGCCCGCACCCGACGCCGTCCCCGGATCGGTCTCCGCGAAGGAGCTGGTCGCCGAGTACGTCCGGGACTGCCAGCGCCGACCGCCGGAGGACGTCCTCGGGCTCCTGGGGCGCAAGATCCGGGTTCTGCTGGACGAGCGCTTCGACCCGCAGGACATCCGCACGGCCCTGGAGCGGCTGCGGGCCAAGGGCCTGCACCCGAGCGTGCTGCCGAGCCTGGTGAACGAGGTCGTCAACGCAGCCCCGCAGGCCACCTCGGCGGCGTCATCCGCCTCCGGCGCGGGGCCCTGGGCCAGCACCTCCGGATACACGCCCTACCTCAACCCGACCGAGCCGACGACGTTCGGAGGCCACCTGTGACCCGCGCACACCTCGTCGACCCTCAGCCCGCCATCGGCGAGCGGCTGCGCGCCCGGTTGGAGGCCAGGCTGACCGAACGCGGCATCGACCCGACTGCGCCGCTGCCGGACACCCCGGAGCCGATCCCGGCGCTGGAGGCCGCGCAGGTGCGTATCCCGGTCGACTACCGCGACGCCGTGGTCGAGCACCCCGACGTCGCCGCCTGGGTCCGTTCCATCACCGAGGCCGCGGTCGAGCCGAACGCCGGCGGCCTCAACCCGCACTATGGCAAGGCCGGACGCCGGCGGATCGCGCACGGCCCGTCGCTGCTGCTGTGGGGCAGCACCGGGGCGGGCAAGACGCATCAGGCGTACGGCGCGATCCGGGCCCTGACCGCCGCCGGGTGCGGCGTGTCCTGGCAGGCGACGACTGCCGCCGACCTGTACGCCGACATGCGCCCACAGTCCGGCGTGGACCCGGAGCACATGCTGCGCCGGATCGTGCGGGTGCCGCTACTGCTGCTCGACGACCTCGGCGCCGCCAAGGGCTCGCAGTGGACGGAGGAGATCACCTACCGGCTGGTGAACTGGCGCTGCCAGAACCGCCTGCCGACGATCTTCACCACGAACCTGCCGCCGGTCCGCGACCGCGACGTGCCCCCGCAACAGCCGGTCCTGCGCGACGTGATCGGCGACCGCGTCCTGTCCCGCCTGTCCGGCATGTGCACACCGGTCCACTTCAGCGGCCCGGACCGGCGCTTCCAGCGCCGCTGAACCGGCCGCTCTCGCAACCGACTTCACCTCCGGTGCGGCACCGCCGCGCCCCTGCCCCGCCTCATCACCGCGCCCAGCCACGCTGGTGCCGCACGACCGCTGAGGCGTACCCGGAGACTGACTTGCGCACCATCACCACGAACGACACCGCGCGCCCGACACTGCGCGGGATCGCCGACCACAGCTGGAACGCCCGGGGCTTGTGCTATGGCATGCCGGCCGAGGACGCCGACGAGCTGTTTTTCCACGCCCCACGGGACCACGAGGCCGCCTCGGAGGCCAAGTCCATTTGCGGCCGGTGCCCGGTCAAGAAGGACTGCTTCAACTACGCCCTGGACAACGACATCCGGCACGGGATGTGGGGCGGGCTGACCGAGATCGAGCGCCGCCCCTGGCACGCCCGGGTCAGCAAGCGCCTCGACTACGCGCGGGTCAAGGCAGCCTTCCAGGGCCGCGACGTGCACCTCAGCGACGCCGAACGTGAGGCTGTCGTCCGCCACGCCTACGCCCGCGGATGGTCCCCCGAGCGCCTCGCCTACACCCTCCAGCTCGAACTCGACTGGGCCCGGGACCTGATGCGTCGAGCGGCCCATGCCGTCGCCGACCGCGACCGCTACTGGGGCCTGTACGACGAGGCCGAGCCCACGCCCGACGACGAGGGGGACGAGGTCACCTCCTCGCCCGTGCCCCGGCAGGTGCACACCCACGCTCTGATCACCGCGCTCGGAAGGGCAGCATGACCCACCCCACCGCCATCCCCCTGGCTGCCGTCCCCTTCGGGCTGTCGCCCGTGATCACCGCCGCCGTTGTGCTGCCGGTCCTCGCCGTACTCGTGGGCGGGTGGCTTACCCTGCGCCGCCGCGACCGCGCCAGAACGGAACGGTCGTCTGCGCTGGCGGTGTGGGTCGCCGCGCTCGCCGCGATCGGCTGCACCGCTTACAGCGCCGACACCAGCTGGCGGTTCGCCGCCGACTACCTCGACATGGCCGGCACCGCCGAGCGTGCCGCCATGTTCGGCGCCGCCGAACTGGCGCTGTTCGCCACCGCGCTGATGGCCCGCCAGAACCTCACCTCCCAGGGCGCACCGGGCCTGCCTGGAGTCCTGGTCTGGATGATCACCGGCGTGCAGGTGATCCCCGCCTACGCCGAGTCCGGCCCGGTAGGCGGGACCGTGAGGGCCTTCGTCGGCCCCATCATGGCGGCGATGCTGTGGCACCAGGCCATGGGTATCGAGCTGCGCCTACGCAAACCCGGCGCCGCCTCGCACGGCATCCTGGCCACCCTCGGACGGGAAGCACGCGAGCGTCTGCTCTCCCGCCTCGGCATCGCCGAACGCGACCGGGACGCCGCCCAGATCACCCGCGACCGCGCCACCGCCAAGGCAGTCGCCCTGGCCGCCCGCCTGGCGGAACGTTCCGCCAAGAGCCGCCAGAGCTGGCGGGGACAGCTGATCACCCGGCGGCTGTCCAAGGCCCTCGCCAAGGCCGGCGTCGGCACCGACCTCCAGCAAAGGCGCGCTCTCCTGGACCAGCTCGCCGCCCGCCGCCATGCCACCGCGCTCGCGACGGTCGACCTGCCCTCGCCCTGGACTCACCCGTCACAGGACGCGGAGCACACGGCCCACGATCCCGTCCGCCCGCCCCTCGCCGACGGGACGGCATCCGGGGACCGGCCGATCCGTCTGCTCACGGTCCCCAATGCGAACACCACACCGATCGGGGACGGTCCCGAAGAAGACCATGCAGATCCGGTCCCCAAGACGGCACCCGCCGAAAGCGGGGACCGTCCCCCCGCGGCCCCCGAAACCGGGGACCGCACGCCGACTGGGGACCGGGACAACGCGCTCCCCGGAACCGACACCACACGGGACCGCACGGACGCGAACCCGGAACACGGGGACAAAACCGCAGCTCAAAGCCCAGATCTTCCGTCCCCGACGCCGGTCCCCAATGGGGACCACGATGCCCGCGACTCCGAAACGGGGACCGAGTCCAACGGGGACCGTCCCCAACCGGTCCCCAACGAGGGGGACCACGGTGACCCCGACACCGGAACGGGGACCGAGTCGGGCGGGGACCGTCCCCACTCGGTCCCCGCGCGCAGGAGGCCGAAGGCGTCCCGAAACCGGTCCCGAGGTGGTCAGGGCAAGCCGTCCCGCAGGCAGGGGAAGGTGAGTGTGGACCAGCTCGTCACCCAGCTCCGTCCCCACGTGCCCAAGCTGCTGGAACGGGACGGGAACGCCGAGGTCACGCGCAGCCAGCTCAGGGAGATCATGCGCGCGCACGACATCGGCATCCGCAACGACCGCCTTACGCCGGTCCTGGAGCGTCTGCGCCACGAAACGGCCACGTCCACCACGAAGAAGAGGAGTGCACGGTGAGGACGTGCCCGCGCATGTCGCACATCAAGTCCGACTTCGAGAAGGACATCCGCTTCCTGACCTCCTATGCGGAGCGCAAAGCCGGCACCCCATCGGCCAAGACCAGCGCGAAGCAGGCGATCACGCTCAAAGGCAATATGGCCAGGGCGATGAGCCGGCACTTCGCCCGCTGCCCCGAGTGCGGCTGACACCTGCTTAGACGCAGGTCAGGCGACTCCACTGCACTCAATCGCTGCGGTGGCCCGGCTTCGTGCGGGGCCACCGCCCCCTCCGGAAGGAAAACGCCATCCGACGCCCACGCCCACGGACGTACACGCCCACCGCCGCCGAGGCCGCCGCCTGGGCGGACGTCCTGATCCACCACCAGCTCCTGCACGCGGCAGTGCTGGCGCCGAACGGCCAGTGGCTCGTCCAGGACACACCCGAAACGTACGTCCGTGTCCTCGACGGACCGGCCGCCATGGTGGACCTCGCCGCCGAAATCCAGCACCGACTCCGCGCCACCAGGAACCGCACCCGATGACGAACTCGACTACGAGCCCCACTCCCACACCGGATGAGCCGGTCCCCAACTCGCTTGCTGAGCGGTCGGGTAGCCGGGACCCATCGCTGGGTCCCGGCCCCCTCAGAACCGGACGTGCGACTTTCACCGCATCCGGCTCAAGCAAGCCGCGAGGGCTCCGCTGGACGGTAACTTACGTCCCGATTTCCGTCGTCTGCATGATACGAACGGTGACAATCGGCATGAACAAGGCGGAGGTTGGTCCGTCTATCCGTGCCGCCGCTGCTGCGGTAGACGAAGTGATGCTTGTTCAACATCTTCTTCGTCGCGGCGAACCAGTCAATCCATTCCCGCAGATTGTCCGGCTCGTATTCCGCTCCTTCGATCAACGCCCGCCCGCAGAGAGGGCACAGACCCTTCTGCCGGGCCGCCAGAACCAGACTCGTCTTGTCCATCGGCGGTGGCGCTGTGCTGCGGCGACGCTTCTGCCAGTAATCCGCCAAGGCCGGATCATCCGGAGATGCCGCGCCTTTGACGGGGTGATGCATTACATGACGCGTCCAGGCGAACTTCTGAACGTAGGCGCCACTCGCGTGGTCACCAAATACCCAGTTGTCGCGCCTAGTTTTGTTGAACCTGCCGAAATAGTGGCGTTTGATCCACAGCCCCGAACGGTTCTCGTGACCGCGTTTAGCCCACTTGTAGAGCAGCTTGAACATGTAAGCGTCCATGGAACAGAACACTTGATGCGACGCCGCACTGCGGTAATACGCCGTCCAACCCCTCACAAGCGGGTTGAACTTCACAATGACCGCTTGGGAAGGCGCACCCCGAAGGATCCGCATATCCGTCCGCAGCCGTTTCCGCAGCGCGTTGCAAGCCGCCTTACTCGGCCTGATGTTCAGCTTGTCGCCGTGCCGCTGGATCGTGAAACCCAGGAAGTCGAACCCCTCATCGAGGTGAACGACCTTCGTCTTCGCCTCGTTGAAGCGCAGACCTCGCGGCGCCAGCCAGACACTCAGCTCCTCCTTGACCCGGTATGCCTCCTCCTCGTCGTGGCAGAGCACCACGAAGTCGTCGGCATAGCGGACCAGTACGGGCACACCGACGGACGCGTGGTGAGCACGCGTTCGATACCCGTCGGCGCGGAATCCCGCTGCCTGTTCCATCCCGTGCAGCGCAATGTTCAGCAGCAAAGGGCTGATGACGCCGCCTTGTGGAGTGCCCTCCACGCTCGGCGCCCATCTCCCGGCATCCATCACGCCCGCCCGCAGCCAGCCCCGGACAAGGTCCCTGGCGGGGAACTGCCCGAGCATGGCCGTCAGATGATCGTGACTGATGCGGTCGAAGGCCCCTTCCAGATCCGCATCCAACGCCCAACGACGCCTCGCTCGCGAGCCGCGCGCCGTCTGCAAGATGGAAGCGATGGCATCCTGGCAGCTACGGCCGGGGCGAAATCCATAGGATCGCGACTCGAACCGCGCCTCCCACTCCGGTTCCAGCGCGTTCTTCACGCGTGCCTGGAGCACCCGGTCACGAATGACCGGGATCCCGAGTGGGCGCTGCTTGCCGTTGGCCTTGGGGATGTAGACCCGCCTGACCGGCTGGGCTTTCCACGGGGCGGACGATTGACGGCATTCTGCCACCAATCGTGCCCTCGCCGCTGGGGTGAGGGCTGTCTCCCCGTCGATGCCCGCCGTCTTGCGGCCCTGGCTCTGCTGGGTCACCCGCTTCACGCTCACCAGCGTGTTGCTGTGGCTTCTCAGCATGAGCTTCTGCAAATTGTGGACCTTCTTCAGGTCCCCGTCCTGCGTCGCCTTGAAGATCCGCTGCCTCAGCCGCCGTACGTCGCGCTCACATCTGGCCCAGTGGATCCCGTGCCAGTCGGAGGCCCCGCCCTCGGGTCCGTTCCCCTCGGGCGGGCGGGTGGCTGCAGCCGCCCTGATGGTGCTCATGTCCGCCTCCGGTATCTAACTTGTCCGTCGGTTCCGGTTGCCTTGCCTTGGTGCTTCAAAGGCTCACCTGGTCCACGTGGGCGCCCTTTCGGGCCGGGCCACACGGGCCCGTATCCGGCGGGTTATGGCGAACAGCGGGCAGAGAGGGCCGCCGCCCGGTTTTCCCCTGGCCTTTCGGCCGACCGGCCTTCGCTTCTTGGACCATCCTGTTCCTGCTGGGGACTTGGGCCTTCCTTGCGGTCGGCTTACCGGAACTACTTCCGGACCCCGTCAGGGTTTCCGTGTTCCGCATTTCGAAGATGCGACTGGGGTGGGCGCCCCCTCTACCCCGTGGCCGGCGGTGTCTCACTTCCGGTGTTGCTTGCACCGGAAGCCGCTGGCGCCTTTCAGCGCCGGGCCCTGCCCCGCTGAGAGCAAGCCATCCGCGGGGGTTCCACATATCGAGGCATTAACCAGGGGTTCACACGTGTTCGCCCGTCCAGTCTTCCCCTCGCCTGTGGCCTCTCGATGGCTGAGACGCCCTTGGGCTTGAAAGCTCAGCTTCACACCCCGCCGTTACCAGCGACGCATGTGAGCGCGGGGATGAATCCAGACACTGATTCGGAGGAAATTCCTTTGTCAGAACCTCTCCACGAGGATCACCTCACTTCGGAAAATGCGGCCTCGCGTCGCACAGCAAGTTATCGCAAGAGCATTGCTCCCGTCGGGAGCAATGCTCTTGCCTCCCCCGCCCCTGAAGTGGCGGGAGAAGTCCGGCGCCAGGGGGCGCCGAACGAGCAGGACGCGACCGAGGGCGGCTCGCGTCCGGGGGAAGAGCACGCGCCTACCTGCCACACCGAGCAGTGCGCCCACACCGCACCGTCGAAGCCGCACGTGCAGCAGCGCGAGCGCCTGCGTGACGAGCACAAGCGCGTGCGCCAGCCCAGCTGCCGCATGAACGACGACGAGTACCAGCTGCTCGCACGTGCAGCGTCCGCGTGCCGTATGAGCGTCGCCAGTTTCCTTGCCCACGCCGCTCTCAAAGCCGCCCGCGGTCTCGACCGCACCGCCGCCGAGATCGCCACCGAACGTGAAGTGCTGAACGAGCTGTTCGCCCTGCGCCGACACCTCGGACACATCGGCAACAACGTCAATCAGGTGGCCAAGGCCCTGAACTCGGGTGCGGACGCCCCGAACACGGTGGCGGTCCTCGACGCCGTGACCCGCGCGGCCCGCCGCGTGGACTCCTTCACCCGGCACTACCTGGAGACCGAGACCACCGCGGCATGATTCCCCGAGTCCACGATCGCGGGCAGCGCACCATCGGCCTGCTCTACTACCTCTACGGACCCGGCACCCACGAGGAGCACATCGACCCCCACCTGGTTGCAGCCTGGGACAGCCTCGCCCCTGACCCCGGCCGCGACCCGAACGCCACATACGCCGACCTCCAGCAGCTGCTGGACATGCCCGTCGAGGCCCTCGCCAAAGGCCGTCGGCCCAAGAAGCACGTATGGCACCTGTCCGTCCGGGCGGCCCCCGAGGACCCCATCCTCAGCGACGAGCAGTGGGGCGACATCGCCCGGCGCATGGTCGCGGCCACCGGCATCGCCCCCGACGGCGACGACGCGGCATGCCGCTGGGCCGCCGTACGGCACGCCGACGACCACATCCACATCATCGCCACGCTCGTCCGCGAGGACCGCCGCCGGCCACGGCTGAACAATGACGCCGCCCGGTCCCAGGCCGAAGCCAGGCTGATCGAAGCCGAGTACGGGCTCAAGCAGCTCAACACCGGTGACGGCACCGCCGCCAAACGTCCCACCAGCGCCGAGCGCCACAAGGCCGAACGCGAGGGCCGCGAGCGCCCCGCCCGCGAGGAACTGCGCGAGACCGTACGGCAGGCAGTTGCCGGCGCCACGAGTGAGGAGGAGTTCTTCGACCGCCTGGCCGACGCCGGCGTACTGATCCACAAACGCGTCGCTCCCTCCGGCGACCTCCTCGGCTACAAGGTCGCGCTCCCCGACGACCGCAACGAAGACCAGGAGCCCGTCTTCTACGCCGGTTCCACCCTCTCCCCCGACCTGTCCCTGCCCCGTATCCGTAAACGCTTCTCCAACGGCACCCCCTCACCGAGCGCCGACACGTCCTCGGACCAGGCCACCCCCCTGGAGCCGAGCGGCCCGGCCACGGCCAGGCGCCGGGCGGCCACGGCCGTATGGCAGGCGGTGCTGGTCATCGACGGCGGCCAGGACGCGGCGGTGGCCGCGCAGATCGCGGCGGCCGGGGAAATCCTGGACGCACTCGCCCAGACCTCAGCCGCCCACACCCGTACCCAACTGCGCGATGCGGCCTTCGCGTTCGAACGGGCCACCCGCTCTCACGTACGAGCTGAACGCGGGCGCGACCGCGCCCTGCGCGAAGCCGCCCGCGACCTCGTCTACAGCGGACCCGCCCTCGGCCGCGGAGAGGACGGAGCCACCACGGCGATGCTGATCGACATGGCGTTCTTCCTCGTCACGGCCGCAGCCCACTGGCACGCGAAGAAGAACCACGCCCAGCAGGCCGCCGCCGCCCGCCAGGCCGCCGAGCACCTGCGCGCCGCCTACCAGGCCGCCGCCGGCATCCCATTGGGGGTGCTGTACCAGCGGGGACGGCATCTGTCGCAGCCACTGCGGCACAAGCAGGCTGCCTGTCTACGAGCGGCGGTGCCGCAGTTGGCCGAGCAGATCCTGGCTGAGCCGGGCTGGTACGCCCTCGCGGCCACCCTCGCCGACGCCGAGAGCGCCGGCCACGATCCGGCGGTGCTGCTGGCCGAGGCCGCCGCGCGGCGAGAGCTGGGCACCGCCGACTCCATCAGCGACGTGCTGGTGTGGCGGCTGCGCCGCATGGCCGATCTGCCCGCCGACGCGACCACGATGCCCATCGACTCCATCCCTACCTCGGCCAGTACGCCGGGGCGTGCGACAAAGCCCGCAGCGGGCCGCGGCGAGGGTCCGGGCAAGGCCCGCTGATTACGGAGTCTGAGAGTTGAAGCAGGTCAGGTGCATGAGGCACCCTCCTTGTGGCCTGTCAGACGAAGAGAAGGAGAGCGGATGTTCGGACGTGCTCGTGCCCACCGTGAATTCCGTGAAGCCCAGCGTGCCGGCCACGCCCTGCTGCACACCATGCAGTCGCATCCCGGCTTCCAGCCTCCGGCACCCCCTGCTGATCAGGCTTCGGACCCCTCCGCGGAGGCGGTGGTGCCCGACTTCCTGCCGCCGGATCTGCGGGTCCCCTCGCGTCAGGAGGTCGAGGGCCTGATGATGCGCTGGCAGCAGCCACTCGTCATCGACGGCGAGGTCCGTTCGTGCCCCGAGTGCGGCGCATACCGGGACTGGATCATCTTCAGCATGTGCGACGACACGATCCACCTGCGCTGCCGGGCCGGCCACACAACGCCGGAGCCCCGCCTCGACCCGGTGTGGTTCAACCGCAACTCCGGTCCGGTCGATCACTTCCATCCCACCCTCGACGAGGGCCTGCGCCACCTCGGCCACTGAAGCCGACGAAACCCCTGAAACCCCAACTCCCCTTCTCTCTGCCGGTGCCCGGAGGGCCGGCGCAGTCAACCTGTCCGCTTCGCAGGCCACTTAGGGGTTTCGCATGCGCCTTCCCATCACGACCGTCCTCAGCCTCAGCGCTCTCGCCGCTCTGGTTCTGACCGGCTGCTCGACGGGCAGCACCACCTCCGCCGAGCCGGCCTCCCCCACAACCGCCGCGCCGCGCAAGGTGGGCTCGAATACCGCAGCGTCGGCGCCGCTGTCCTCGGCCGCACTGAGCAAGCGGCTCCTTGACGAGAGCGACCTCGGCGAGGGCTACAGCCGCAAGCCGCAGCGCCCGGCCACGCACGACGATGTCACCGTGATCGGCTGCCCGGCACTGGCCAAGCTCGGCAGCAGCGCGGCCACCGGCACCGGCCTGTCCTTCCCCCGCCAGGCGAAGGCGTCCTTCACCTACGCCGGCGGCAGCGACTCCGAGGTCTCCGAGGTCTCCGAGGAGCTGTACAGCGACACCGCGACGAAGCTTTCGCAGGGCATCGGGGAGATCTTCGACGCGATGACCGCCTGCCCCACGTACCAGCTCGTGTCGGGCACCATCGTCATCGACATGGGCACGAAGCAGACGGCCGCCCCGGACCTGGGTGACGAGCAGTGGAGCCAGCTGCTCACCTACGCGGTCGGCGGGCAGCGCAGCGTCGTCAAGCAGACGGCGATCCGCACCGGCACGATTCTGGTGGTCCTGTCCGGGGCGCCCGCTCTCGTCGACGCCCATCTCGCCGACGCCGTCCAGGCGGCGCAGGCCCGCTGACACTCGACGCTCCGTCGCGCCCCGTTCTCCCCGCTGCCAGGCAGTGGAGAACGGGGCGTTCGTCATCCAGCATTACCGTGCTGCAGGGCCCTGCACACGGCGAGGGCCATGCTCCGGCTCCGGCTTCGGCCGTGGGCCACCCGGACGCTGTCGTACGAAGAGAGGTCACCGGCCTGGTGGACCGTCCCACGAAGACCCGCGGGTGTTTCGCGTTCGTCACTACACCGCGCCGTGAGGTCGTGCTGCAGCTGCGGGACGACAAGGCCGGCATCGGCTGGCCGGGGCGCTGGTCGCTTCCCGGCGGCGGACGTGAGGCGGACGAGACGCCGCTCGAGACGGTCCTGCGCGAGTTGCTGGAAGAGACTGGCATCGTACCGACGGTGATCGAGGAAGTGGCTGTCACCGCCTACGAGGAGGGCAAGACGCCACCCCACGTGTTCGCCGCAGTCTGGGACGGCACCGAGAGCGAGCTGGTCCTCGGCGAGGGGCAGGCCCTTCGTCTGTTCCCGCTGGACGCTCTGCCCGAGCCGATGCCGCCCCATGTCCGGCACTACGTCGAACAGCTTGCACTGCGCCTGCCACCCCGTAGGAACGACCCCTCGCCACCCACATCCTCCGGGTTCCTGTGAGCACCGGGACGGAACGGCACGGCCTGGCGCAACGAAACCGGGCCCTTCGGTGACACGGCGGTCAGGCACGGCGCGTCCAGAGCAGGCTGGTGCGTGCCGCCACAGAGGGTCATGGCAGCGTGGGCATGCCCGCCTCTGGCGCGTGCGGCCGTTCGATGGCAAGCAGGCGATCGGGGTGAAGGCCCAGTTCCACGATCTCGTCGGCGGCGGGGACATAGACCAGGACGGCAAGTCGCCGACCCCGGCCGGGGTGGGTCACGGTCAGGACGTGGTGCTGGTCCGGGCAGCCGGAGAGCGTATAGGCGTCGCCGGAGTTGAGGCCATCGGCACGGCCCTGGAAGGTGTCCAGTTCACGGCGTTGGTCCCACCAGCGGGCGCGTGCCCTCATGTGGGGAAGCGCGGCGGTCCGCCGGTCGCGCTCGGTCCTCCATGCTCGGCGGCAGGGGGCGCATTCGTTGGTGGCCTCGGGGTTCGGTCCGGCCAGCGGCGTGTCGCACAGGCCGGTGCCGGTCGCGGCGCGGCGGCGGTGTCCCGTGACGAGATTGGCGTGGCCTTTGGGTGCCCACAGCAGGTCCTCGTCGCGCGGGCAGGATCCGTCGAAGGACACGCTCACCTCGCCCGCGAGCCGGTGGAAGCGCTCCAGGGCCGCCGCGAGCGCCGAGCAGTTGGCGCACACCCGGCGGGCCGAAGTCGAGCGAGGGTCAAGGGACTTGCCGCAGTAGCCCAGCAGATGGCCGGGGATCGGCAGGTGGGCGGTGGCGCCTTTGCCGGTGCCGGCGGCGGGCCGGAGATCCCGTTCGCCGCCGGGGTGCGGCTGCGTGGTCAGGATCAGCCAGGCGCGTGTACAGCTCTGGCACAAAGAGTGCGTGGTGTTCTCCGCGATCGGTGCGAGATCGGTCGAGTGCGTAGCGCACACCGTCAACGGCTCGGTACCGATCAGGACGCCGTGGTGAGCGGTCCCGTTCGTGGGAGAGATGGACAGCCGGATCATGGGCAGGGGCAAGCAGATCTCCAAGGGTCAGTGTGGGGCGGGTGGGTGACGAAAGGCTCGTCAGAGAAAGTCGAAACGCCCGGGCAGGGTGGCGAGCGTGCGCGCGTCCTCGGCCTCTCTGTCAGCCTCGACGCGGGCGAGCGTGACCGCGCATTGGCCGTACTCGCGCGCGTTCAGCTCTCCGGCCTCGGTGCACTGCCCGTCTTCGATGATGTACCGGGTCACCGTCCGGGCCGGGCCCGAGTCGGTGGGGGTATCGGACACCAGCGACAGCACCGACGACCCGCACCGATTACCCGCATCCTCCAGGGCCCGGTCTACCAGGCGCGTCAGGCGGTCAAAGCGCTCCATGCTCACCGGCCCGAGCACAAGGGTGTTGCCGCCCAGGTAGAGGAGTTCGGCGAGCATTTCCTGGGCAACCAGCGGCCGGATGACGTGCAGGTAGTGACGTCCCGGCCCGGCCGCTGCGATGGCATTGGCGACCGCGAGTCGTCCAGGGGACAGGTATGAAACCGACAGATCGGTGTCCTTTCGCAGCGGAAGCGACCGCCCGGGGCGAGGGGCGGCCGGCATGAGGAGGCGTCGTCGTCAGTCACGGCGCACGACGGTGAGCCGCTCTTGCGCGCCCTCGGGCAGGGTGCGCCGAGGCACGGGGACCGGGGAGGCGAGCGAGGCGGCGAAGGCCGCGACCAGGTCGTGCGGGGCGCTGGCGCTGAAGCTGGCGCACCACAGATAGGGGGCGCCCAAAACAGGTTCCGCCCACGCCTGCCAGCCCATCAGATCGGGGCGCGGGTCGGCGTCCTGAATGAGCTTGGGCAGTTCCTCCAGCGACACGCTGGAAGCGAAGCCGGGGTCCGTGGCCGCGGTCGCGGGGCGGTCCACGTCCCGGATCCAGCCCTGGGAGACAAGCGCGGCCATGACCGCCTGAGGCCCGTCGAACCCGGTGTCGGGCGCCTCGCGGGCATCGAGTGCGACGAGGAGGTCGGCAAGCGCCTCGTGCGGGACGCCCGTGGTGAAGTAGGCGTTCCACTCCGTCAGGGCGCTCGTGGCATGCGGACGGGCGGACAACTGCCACGCCACGGGCAGTCCGCCGAGTTCAAAGGGGTAGCTGGCGAGGATCCACTCGGCGCCGCGCAGCTCGTCCGGGCTCACGTACAGCAGGGTGTGGCGGGAGGTCGGCCACAGCCGCCAGCCCAGGCCGGTCAGCAGGTCGCCGATCCGCTCGCCGAGCGCGCCGTCGTCGCCGGCCAGGTGGCGCGGGGTGACCCAGTACACCGCCTCCTGCGGGTCGGGGTGGGCAGGGTCGTGGGGGTCGTGCGGGTGCAGGGGCGGCTCCGTAGGGTCGTTGGTGGTTCAGCTGCCGTCGTCGCGTGGACCAGTTGCCCTGCGACGGCGGCGTGCGGGAGCCTCGGTCGGCTCGTGCCAGGTGAGCTCGACGGCGACGTCCGGTGGGAGGTGGCCGACCTGCTCGGCGTCCTTGGCCTCGGTGATGAAGGCCAGCGGGTCGCCGTTCTCATCCTGGGCAGCGATCACCCCGCCGATACGGTGGGCCATGGGAAAGAGCGGGTTGATGGCGAGCCGGGCCGTCGCTTCACGGTCGCAGGCGGCCAGAAGGTCGACGAGTTCGCCGACGGTCATCTCGTGCAGATGCGGTTCGTCCACAGCGTTCTCCTCGCGGTAGCGGACAAGGGTGTTCCGAAGCTGGGCAGGGTATGCGGCGCGCGGGGCACCCGGTGGTGTGGCGCCGGCCCCGCTGTTCAGAGCGGCTGGGAGGTGGCGAGGACCTGGGCCACGGCAGCGGCGACGATGGCCGTCGGAGTCTCGGTGTCGAACGACATCCGGTACCCGCGGACCTTCGCGGTGCCGGTGACCGCGATCACCCAGCCCTCACCGTCGGTGCCGGGACGACCCGTCGGAAACCATCCAAGGTAGAACCGCCCGTCCTTGCTGTTCACATGGACATCGGCGCGGTCGTCCACGACCAGCTTGAAATCAGCGTCCGTGAACTGGTCGATCACCAGCGTCGGCTGGCCCGGCCCGAGCTTCCATGAACGCAGCCTCAGGGCCTCGACCGTCGTGGCAAAACCAGGCTGGGCAACCTCCACGGTCACCGGCATCACCTCTCTGACCTGGTATTCTTCTGGGAAGGCATCCACGTTGACATGCTCCAGAAGCGTTGGCCAGTCCTTCCGCGATCTTTCCTGTCTGCCCCAGGCGAACTTGTCCTTTGACAGGGAACCTAGTCGCCTTGTCATTCAATCGAGTCGATACGAAGGCGCGCACGAGGGGCTTCCCTACCGGGCGCCACGAGGGTGTCAGCGGGTGCGGGGCGCGTATATGAGGGTATCCATTCCGATGAGGCAAGTGACGCCGCCGGTGATGTCGTAGAGGTCGGGGCAGTGGCTGTCGGGACCATGCCCAGGCGATCGATCCGAGACGAAGACGCGGCCGTATGCGGCGAGGATGCGTCCGAAGTTGCCGCCGGACTGGAGGGCGGAAGCGAACCGTAGAGGCGAGCGGATGACGGCGATCCAGCCCTTGTGCTCGGTTATGCCCAGCCACACCAGCCACCCCAGTCGATCTTGAGCAGGGCTGCGACGAACAGGGCGATGGAGCGGGAGACACGCACGGTGGCCATATGGCGCTGCCCAGGTTGCAGGTGTGATTCGTGGCTGCTGTGGTGGAACGACCGCTGCCGGGTAACCCGGCTGTGTGTCCGGACATCAGGTCGGCGGAGGACTGTGCCATGTCGGGCAGTGTGAGTGCGGAGCGTCAGGGCGCGATGGCGGGCGAGCGGCCCCGGAGTCTGCAGCTGCCGGGGATCATCCTCGGGGTGGGTCTGGGCGGTTTCGTGGACGGGATTCTGCTGCATCAGCTGTTGCAGTGGCATCACATGCTGACCAGTACGAATCATGATCGGATCGGGGTGAAGTACTACCCGTCGAACACCGTGTCCGGGCTGGAGATGAACACGGTGTGGGACGGGATCTTCCACGCGATCTGCTGGGTGGCGGTCCTCGCGGGCCTGGCCATCTTGTACGCGAGGGTGACGCACCACCGGCGCCGGGTGTGGAGGTCTCCGGCGCTGTGGGGCTGGATCCTGGTCGGCTGGGGGCTGTTCAACCTCGTCGAGGGCATCCTGGACCACCACATCCTCGGCATCCACCACGTCTATGCCGGTGACCAGCAGGTCTGGTGGGACCTGGGCTTCCTGCTGCTGGGCGCCATCCTGGTCGCGGTCGGCTGGATGATCCAGCGCCGGGCGCTGCCCTTCGACCCTGAGAGTGACGGGCCGACGCGGGAAGCGCGGCACGCATGATTGAGCATGAACATCCGGCACATCATCACCAGACGGACGGTCTGCCGTTCGAGGTGCTGGTGCCGGGGGTGTTCGTCCTGGTGCTGGCCGGTGGTTACGTGCTGCTGGCCGCCCGGGCGCGTCGGCGCAACGCGCAGGCCGGGTGGAGCCGGTGGCACACCGGGTGGTTCCTCGCCGGGTGCGGTCTGCTGGCAGCCGGTCTGCTGCCCCCGCTCGCCCCGTGGGCGCACGGTGACTTCCGCGGACACATGCTCCAGCACCTGCTGATCGGCATGTACGCCCCGCTCGCGCTGGTGCTGGGAGCGCCGGTCACGCTGCTGCTGCGCAACCTGCCCGCCGAGCAGGGCCGCCGGGCGACCGGTCTGGTGCTGAGCCGGCCGGTGCATATGCTGGTCAACCCGGTGGCCGCGCTGGTGCTGAGTGTGGGGACGCTGGTGCTGCTGTACTTCACGCCGCTGTACAACGCGATGTCGGCGAGCACCTGGCTGCACTGGCAGCTGCACGCGCACTTCCTGCTCGCCGGGTGCCTGTTCGCCTACGTCATCGCCGGGCCCGACCCAGCCCCGGCCCGGCCGGGAGTTCCGGCGCGGCTGGTGGTGCTGGGAGCGGCGATCGCCGCGCACGCGGTGATCTCGCAGCTCATGTACGGCGGGTTCGGCATCAACATCCACGCGCCCGTCGAACAGGTCCAGCGCGGCGCGGAGATCATGTACTACGGCGGCGACATCGCCGAGCTGCTCCTGGCCGTCGCGCTCGTAGCCACCTGGCGCCCCCAGCACACCGCCCGCCGGACACGGGAGCTGCGCCGTCGGTCGGATGCGGCCCAGCCCGCAGCGCCGTAAAAGTCTGCTCCGCGTCCCCAGCTCCGTGCGCACCCCGGCCCGAGGGCCGATGATCCGCCATGCCGGGGATAGGGCCCCGGAAGGCCGCCGAGGGCAGCGTTCCGGCCCACCTCGCCGAAGGACGGGCGGCCGGGCCATGCCTACTGCTGGGTGAGCGTGGACAGGGCGGCGTCCAGGCGTCGGGTGGCGTCCTCGGCGACAGGCTTGAGGGCGTCCTGTCCCGTGAGGGTGACCATCGTGGCAGGGTCGAGGGCCTGGACGGCGACGCGTTCGCCGTCGGTGCGGACGACGACGTTGCAGGGCAGCAGCAGGCCGATGGACCGGTCGGCCTCGATCGCCTGGTGGGCGAGCGGCGGGTTGCAGGCTCCCAGGATCAGGTAGTCCTCCATGTCGTGCCCGAGCTTCTCCTTGAGCGTCGCCTGCACGTCGATCTCGGTCAGGATGCCGAAACCCTGCTCGGCCAGGGCCTCGCGCACGGCCCTCACGGTCTCCTGGAAGTCACCGGTCACATGGACGGTACGGCTGTAGGTCATGGTCATCGCCTCTCCTCGCCTGCTGACCGCTTCGCGCGGAAGCCACGGGTACCCGTCCTGGACAGGGCGGGACCACCCCGCGAAATATACCCCCGGGGGTACGGGTGTTACGGTGAGAACAGATACCCCCGGGGGTAATTTTCATGCGAAAGGAGTATCCGCGTGTTCTTCGTTGACACCATCGAGCTGGAAGGTCTCGGCAACCGCAGCTACCTGGCGGGCGGTGAGCACACGGCGGTGGCGGTGGACCCGCCGCGGGACATCGACCAGGTCCTGGCGGCTGCAGCCCGGCGCGGTGTGCGGATCTCCCATGTGGTGGAGACCCACCTGCACAACGATTACGTCACCGGCGGCCTGGGACTGGCCCGGATCACCGGCGCCCGCTACCTCGTGCCGGCCGACGCGAAGGTCTCCTTCGCGCGGGTGGCTGTCGCCGACGGTGACACGGTGGACATCGACACCGGCAGCCGGGTGACGCTGGCCGCGATCGCGACCCCGGGCCACACCCCGCACCACACCTCCTACGCGCTGCACGAGGGGGGACGGCCGGTGGCCGTCTTCACCGGCGGGTCGCTGCTGATCGGCACGGTCGGGCGCCCGGACCTGGTCGAGCCGCGGCTGACCGAGCATCTGGCCCGCGCCCAGCACGCTTCCGCACACCGCTTGGCCTCCGGCCTGCCGGACGAGACGGCGGTGCTGCCCACCCACGGGTTCGGCAGCTTCTGCTCCTCGGCCCAGTCCGACGGGGACCAGAGCACGATCGGCAAGGAGAAAAGTGCCAACGCGGCGCTGACCGCCGACGTGGACACGTTCGTCGCCGACCTGCTGGCCGGGCTGGAGGACGTGCCCGCCTACTACGCGCACATGGGCCCGGCCAACGCCGCGGGCCCCGCCCCGGTCGATCTGACCCCGCCCGCGCTCGCGGACCCCGGTGAGATCGCCACGCGGCTCGCGGCCGGCGAGTGGGTGGTCGATCTGCGAAACCGGGTGGCCTTCGCCGAGGGGCACGTGGCGGGGTCGTTCAACTTCGAGGCCGACGGCAAGATCGCCACCTACCTCGCCTGGATGATCCCCTGGGGCAAGCCGGTCACCCTGCTGGCCGCATCGGCAGAGCAGCTCGCCGACGCCCAGCGCGAACTGGTGCGGGTGGGCATCGACCGCCCTGCCGCCGCCGCGACCGGCGGGCCCGCAGCCTGGCTGCCCGACGGGCAGCCGCCCGCCTCCTTCCCGCGCTCCACGTTCGCCTCACTCGCCGCACACCACAGCACCGAGGACGTCGTGGTCCTGGACGTGCGCCGCGACTCCGAGCGCTCGAACGGCTGGATCGAAGGGTCGGTGCACATTCCCATCCACGAGCTCCACGGCCGCCTAGCCGAGGTACCGGCGGGAACGGTGTGGGTGCACTGCGCGGGCGGCATGCGCGCCGCGATCGCCGCGTCCTTGCTCGACGCGGCCGGCCGCGACGTCATCGCCATCGACGACGACTTCGACGCCGCCACCGACGCCGGCCTGCCCCTGACCGCCGGCTGACCCCCACCCACCCACAGCACACGAGAGGGAGAACGTCATGTTCCTCTTCCGCCGCAGCCAGCCCCGTATCAGCGTGGAGCAGGCCCGCAGCCGCACCAGCGGCGAAACCCCGGACGCGGTCCTGCTCGACGTCCGCGAACAGCCCGAGTGGAACGCTGGCCACGCCCCCGGCGCCCTGCACATCCCGCTTTCGAAGCTCGTCTCCGGGTCCGCCCTGCCCGACGGGGCGTCGGGCAGGGCGCTGGTGGTGATCTGCCGCAGCGGACACCGCTCCCAGCAGGCAGCCAAGCTCCTCACCCAGCGCGGAGAACAGGCCGTGGACGTCAAGGGCGGCATGAACGCCTGGGCCGCCGACGGATACCCGGTCAGCGACGAACGCGGGAACAGCGGCCGGATAGCGTGAGCGCCCTGAGTCTCGCCCTCGTCGCCGGGGCCGTCATCGGCCTGGCCCTGGGAGCCCTGGGAGGCGGCGGCAGCGTCCTGGCCGTGCCCGCCCTGATCTACCTGCTCGGCTTCACTCCGGCAGCGGCCACCACCGCCAGCCTGATCATCGTCACCGCCACCTCCGCCACCGCCCTGTACGCCCACGCACGAGACGGCCACGTCGCCTGGAAGAACGGATCGCTGTTCGCCGCGGCGGGCATCATCCCCGCCTACCTCGCCGGAGCCGCCTCCGGCCACCTGCCCGACGCCACCCTGACCACAGCATTCGCGGTGATCGCCGCACTGGCGGCCCTGCGCATGCTCCGCCCCGCCGCGTCCGAACCGGCAGGCCCGATACGGCCCGGCAAGGCGGCCGGGGCAGGCGCCGGGCTCGGTGCGGTGACCGGACTCCTCGGCGTCGGCGGCGGATTCCTCGCCGTCCCGGCCCTGGTGAGCGTGCTCGGGCTGACGATGCGCCGCGCGGTGGGCACCAGCCTGCTCGTCATCACCGTCAACTCACTCGCCGCCCTGACCGCCCGCACCGGAACCGGGAGCGGACTCGAGTGGGAAGTCATCGCACCGTTCACCGGGGCCGCGATCCTCGGCGCCTGGGACGGCAAACGCCTCGCCGCCACAATATCCGGCCCCACTCTGCAGAGAATCTTCGCCGGTGTACTCCTGGCCGTGGCCGCGTTCATGCTCATCGACGTGATCGCATGACCACGGCAGCCACCACGGCTGTCAGGCCAGGGACAGGAACAGCTTCTCCAGCCGGGCCCGCATCTGGTCGCGGTCGCCGGCCGCCTGCCCGCCGTCGGCCATGCAGTGCTGCAGCCCGGTCGCGATGATCGCGAACCCGGCCCGGTCCAGTGCGCGGGAGACCGCCGCAAGCTGCGTGATCACGTCCTCGCAGTCCCGGCCCTCCTCGATCATCTTGATGATCCCCGCGATCTGCCCCTGAGCCCGCCGCAGCCGGTTCAGCACCGACTTCAGCTCGTCGGCCGCCATCTCAAGCTCCACCGTCCACCTCCACAAAGAAAATACCCCTAGGGGTATCATACCGGGTGCAGGCACCCGCCCCCGGAACCCCGTGAAAGGACCACCCCGCACATGAGCACCCCCACCGCCCTCATCCCCGCTCAGGCCGCCGCCCGCCTCCAGGACTACACCGTCATCGACGTACGCACCCCGGGCGAATACGCCGCAGGCCACCTCCCCGGCGCCCACAACATCCCGCTGGACCACCTCCACACCGCCCTGCCCGCCCTCAAGGCCGCAGCCGCCCGCGGCGACCTCCTCATGGTCTGCGCCTCCGGCAACCGCTCCACCACCGCCTGCACCGAACTCGCCGCCGCCGACATCCCGGCAGCCACCCTTGCCGGCGGCACCACCGCATGGGCCGGCGAGGGCCACACCCTCCAGCGTCCCGAGAACGGCCGGGCCGTCTGGCCCATGGAACGCCAGGTCCGCCTGGCGGCCGGATCCCTCGTCGTCCTCGGCCTCGCCGCCGGCACCCGCTGGCGCCCCGCCCGCTGGCTGTCCGCCGCCATCGGCACCGGCCTGGTCTTCTCCGCCGCCACCAACACCTGCGGAATGGCCGCAGCCCTCACCAAGCTCCCCCACAACCAGCCCCGCACCACCGACCTCGACGCCACCCTGCAAGCCCTGCAGGGCTGATACGACCACCAGTTACGTCGCTGCACGGGCGCAGCAAGAAGTGCTGCGATTCTGCGCGACACCGCTGACCAGCGCTCCGTGTGCCTTGTCGCTGGCCGTGCCACTGCCGGGATACTGCCGACCGCAAGCACCTTGATCGAATGATTCCGTAACACGTACGCTGACGGCCGTTACTGTGTGTGGCGCAGGGTGAACAGCCCGCTGAACGCGGTTCGCTCGGGTTGCCTGCGGGATGCGGGGGTGCAGGTTGGACAACTCCATGCCGGTGGCAGCTGGTGTTCCGCCTATCCATTTCGGAGTGCACGAACTGCGGACCGGAAGCGCGGACGGGGCACGGGCCGACTTCGAGAAGATGCTCGCGCAGCTCGCGAGTGCGACCAATCCGAACGTCCGGATGATCGCCGCGAATCCGGGCGACTGGGGAATCGACGCTTTCGCCGGTGACCTCGGGGGCGCTATCACTGTCTGGCAGTCCAAGTACTTCATGCCGAAGACCACAACCAGCCAGTCGCAGCAGATTCGCGAGTCCCTCGCGAACGGGCTGAAAGCCGCGGCGGCCAACGGTCACACCATCACGCTGTGGATCCTGTGCATCCCCTCCAGCATGGACGGGCCGGCAGCCCAATGGTGGGACGGCTGGAAGAAGCGGCAGGAGAAGGCGCATGGCCTCGTCATCGAGCTGTGGGACGAGACCAAGCTCGTGAAGAAGCTGCTGAGCCCCGAAGGTGACCAGGTACGCCGCGCCTATTACGAACCCTTCACGGCGCCCGCCGCCCCCGCCCAGGAACAGATACGCCTCGTGCTGGACGTGGAGGAGGACAAGGCGGCGGCGCTCGACTCGGCTCTGTTCGTGCGCCAGATGACCGAGGCCGGTCACGTCGAACTGGACTCGGCAAAAAGGCAGTTCTTCAACGCCGACCTGGTGGCGCGCGAAGTCGCGCACAAGGGCGTGCCGGCTGAGGTTGCTGCACTGAGCTCTGCTGACGCCACCCTTCACGGGGTGTGGGAGATGCAGTTCAACGAGTGCTCGGCCGAGGGCACTCTCGCAGCTCTGCACGGCCGGGTATGGCGCGAGGTGCGCGGTGAGCACGACAGACTGCCCAAGGTGCTGCGTCTGGAGGTGACGCACAGCTGGGGTCTGGTCCATCGGCTGGTCGACAACCGGCGGGCGGGGTGGGTCACGCACTGGCGGCAGATCGCGAGCGGTCATGCCGACGACTGAGGTTTCGTGTCCGTCCGTATCGCTCGACCACTGATGAGGAGCTGCCGTGCAAGCAGACCGGCCGGTTGTGATGCCCGAGGACGAGGTACCTTTTCGTCTCGCTCAATTGCTTCTGCTCCTTGACGCCGTCGCCGCGCAGGACGCGAACGGGGCGACCTTGGAACGCATCGGGTACTACGACTTCCTTTCCGCGAATCCCTTCCTCGTAGTTCCCTCCGAGGGCCGGGACGCGAGCCTCCTCCGGCTGGCCGGATTCGACCCGCAGGTCCTTGCCTACGCGTCTTCCTCACAGCGATTCACGAGCCGGCGAGAACGGATCCAGCACGACTTGGCGCTCCTGGTGGCCTATGGGTGCTGCCGGGTCCGAAATAGCAACGGCTCCCTCACCTACTCGATCACAGAGGCCGGTCAGCACCTCGGCGGGCAGTTCACCGCCACCTACGCCACCTCCTTTGCTACCGCCGCGGACATCGTCGTCCGCCAGCTCCGCAAACTCAGCGACAAAAGGCTGCGCGAGCAGACCGCACGGTGGCTCAGGCCGGACGGACCCGGCGGACCTGCGGCTGCCCTCATGAGCGTCCTGGGGCCAGGACCCTCGCTGGAAACGTCCTGGGAGGGATGATCACCATGGAGCCGCTTCCCGGCATCCGGATCCGCCGTCTGCGCCTGGTCGGCATGGAGCGGTCCTACGACGTCGATTTCACCGCCGAACAGCGGGTACGGAACCTCTCCGTCATCGCCGGGGCGTTCAGCTCCGGCAAAACAGCGGTACTGGAGTTCATCGCCTATGGGCTCGGCGCGAAACGGCACCCCCGCCACCAGGAGGTGCTGCGAAGGGTCCGTTCATGCCTCCTGGAGGTCGAGCTATCCGGCGAGCCGCACGTGATCGAGCGGTCGGTCGGAGAGCCTTCGAAGGTCGCTTTCGTACGCCGCGGAACCCTCGACAGCAGGCCCGCGTCCAGGGCCGAGAGCAGGCCCATCGACCCGCCCGGGGCACCGGAGAGCCTGTCCTCCCTCCTCTTGAGTCACTGCAAGCTCGAAGGCGTCCAGCTACGCGAAGCGCCCACCAACAGCGAATCCCGCACGGACCCGCTCAGCTTCCGCGACTTGATGTGGCTCGCCTTCCTGCCCAACGAACGCGTCGCGGACAAGAACTTCCTGTTCGAGAACGACTACATGCGCAAGCACAAACTACGGCAGGTTGTTGACGTCGCCTTCGGGGTCCACGACGACCGCGCCGTCGAACTCGGCCAGCGCATCCAGGAACTCGGCGGCCGGCTCAACCGCGCCAAAGCCGAACTCGCAGCAGCCCGTACCTTCGTCGTGGAGCAGGCTCCCACCGCACTGGACGGTGAACCCACACCTGCCGTCCACGAACAGGAGCTGGCTGACATCACGAGCCAGCTCACGGAGTTGGACCGCCGGGCGCAGGCGGGAACGGAATTCGCGGCCCAGCTGCGCCACCAGCACACAGAGGCGGCCCAGACTTCTCACCGGGCGGCAGCGGTCCTACGGGACTGCGAAACACAGCTCCAACGCCTGATGCCTCTCCGCGCACAGTACGCCGACGATCTCCTCAAGCTCGGCATGCTCGGCGAGGCACAGCAGATCTTCGACCCCCTGAGCGTCACCACCTGCCCCGCATGCCTGAACCGGCTGTCGGCTCCCCCCACCGCCGACAACGGACGCTGCAGCCTCTGCCACCACGAACTGACAGCAACGGAAGGGCCGTTGGTCCTGGGAACTGCCGACACCGGCAGCCAGGCCGGGGACAACCGGGTGGACGTCGCGGCCGAGACCCGGTCCACCAAGGCCCGCCTCAAGGAGATCACCGGCTACATCGACGAGCTCGGCGCCTCGCTCGCCTCACTCAAACTCCGAGCAGAAGAGGCGGCCGTCCGGGAAGAGGAAGCCGCCGCCGCGCTGGACGCCGCGACATCGCCCTCCGTCTCACCATTCCTCGCCGCCCGCGACGACCTCCACCGGAGGCGCGAACAGGTCCTGCGACAACTCGAACAGGCCGAGGCCGCGGTCAAACTCCGCGAAGGACTTGCCAAACGGGCCGACGCCGTGGGACGCCACGAAGCCCAGATCGCCCGTCTCCGCGAGGAACTCGCACGGCTTGGAGACGCCTCCCACGACCGCGATCGGGTCATCGCCAAGATCAGCAGCCGATATGGCGAGCTCCTGCGAGCCTGGCGCTACCCCAAGGTCAGTACGCCGTTCATCAAGACCGACCTCACCCCCTTCGTGCGCGGTGAGCCGTACCAGGAAGCCTCTTCCGGCGCCCGCACCCTGCTGACCCTGGCCTGGCAGCTGGCCGTCTTCGAGATCGCCGTCGAAGCAGGGGCCGCACACCCGGGATTCCTCATGATCGACAGCCCTCAGAAAAACCTCGGCCACGGCGGCACCCTCGATGCCGTGATCGCGGACGCCGTCGCCATCGACGACTTCTACCACCACCTCTCCCTCTGGCTCGCAGAGCGCGGTAGCCGAGCACAGCTCATCGTCGCCGACAACAGCCCGCCACCGCTGGTGGAAGGCAGCGTAGTGGTGCGCTACAGCCGCAACGAGGACCGTCCGCCGTACGGGCTGATCGAGGACGAAACCAGTGCGGACGAAGAGGCAGAAGCCGACGCGTGAAACGCCCTCCCAAACACGAGACCTTTCGAGGCGGGCGCGCAGCGGCAGGGGGCATCGGTCCATTGCAGACGGCCGTTGGCGGGCGGTACAGACATAGTGGGGGCCGCTCTCAGAGGTCCAGGAAACGGTGGCGGAGCGATGGGGTGCGCGCCGAGCCGGAGCGCGAGTCGGGACTGAGGAGCGGGGTCCTCAGTGCTCCAGCTAGGCGCCGGGTGCTCGTCGCCGCATCACGCGCATTCGCCTGTGTCCTCTGGGTGCAGGGGTGCAAAGGGGTGCCCCTCCGCTGTAGTAGGGCTGTGGGGTCACGCGCTGTCCATTAGGGGCAGGTGACGCAGCAGGGACGGCCCGATGCTGGTGGGCTCGGGCAGGAGGTCATCGGCTCCGGCCTCGCGGAGAGCAGCGGGAGGGCCCCAGCCCCAGACCGCTCCGAGGACGAGGACTCTGGCGCTGCGGTTCGAGCCGCGGACGTGGGTGGCCTTCATAGCCCCCCTGGACGGGATCGTGCACAGCCCACGATGTGTCCGGGCATGCGTGAGCCCCAGGCATCCGGTGGATGCCTGGGGCTCACGGCGGGCGGGCTCAGATGAGTCAGTTCTCGAGTGCGCCGGCCTCAGTACGGCGTCGGCGGGTGGCGACGACCACGCCCACGCCGGAGGCGAGGAGCAGTCCGGCGCCGCCGATCAACCAGGGGGTGGCGTCGGCTCCTGTGTGGGCGAGAGTGCCTTCGGGTGTAGTGGCGGGGGTGCTCGCGGCGGGCTTGTCCGCGATCGTGGTGTCGGACGTCGAGTCGGTGGAGGGGGCCGAGGAGACGGTGCTGTCGCCCTGGCCGGAGGTGTCCTGCGTCGGCTTGCCGGACGGCGTCTGGGTGGCTGTGGGCGTCGGTGTCGTACTGGCGGTCTTGGCGTTCGTGACGGTCACGGTGACCGGGGCGCCGGGCTTCGCAGTGAAGGCACGTGAGGGCTTGTAGAGGTCGTATCCCTCGGGTGCCTTTGTCTGTTTGACCCAGAAGGCGGTTCCGGTACGGCTGTTCACGGGCAGCTTGGCAGACGCGGTGCCGTTGGAGCCGGTGGTGAGGGTGAGAACGACCTCGTCACCGGTGCCGATGTTGACGGTGGATCCGTGCAGCAGCTTGCCGCTCTTGCTGGCCTTGGCCTTGAGCGTGACCGTGGCGGGCTTGAAGGGGTCAATGATCGTCAGCGGCGCGTCGGTACCCGGGGTGACGATGACGTCCTGGTCGTCCACGACGTCGTGCAGCGGGCTGCCGCTGGAGACCTCCTTGAGCCGGTAGACGCCCGGGGCCAGGTCCTTGAAGGCCAACTGGCCGTCGGCGTCGGTTATGCCGGTGCCGACTTGCTGGCCCGCAGAGTCGAAGAGGGTGAACGTGGCGCCGGCAAGGACGTCGCCAGCGGAGTCCTTCTTGTGGATGGCGACGCCGCCGGTCTCGGTGGCACTGAGCGCGGTAGGCGGTGACGGGGTGGGGTCCTGGGCCACAGCGGCCGGCGCCCACATCAGGGTTCCGGCCATGGCGGTGGCGAGCGTGACGACAGCGGCCGAAGCCGTACGGCGAGTGGATTCGATGCGGGTCAAAAGGGATGGCTCCTGGGGTGTGCAGGGAGAAGCGATGTTGAGCAGGTCGACTGGTCGGCGGCGTGGCATACGAAGTCGCACGTGGGTGCGTGCCGGCGCAGAGTGGGCGCGAGGACGTGCAACAGGATCTGGACGTCGGTGCCGATGTCGGCGTGGCAGATGCCTACCGGGTGTGGTCCACAGGACGGCGCCGCCTCTTGCCGTGTGCCGGGGACGGTGAGCAGCTCACCGTCCCCGGCTCGGCCGCGCCGGGTTGGAGGAACGTGGTGGGGCGATGGCTGGCCGGAGGCTCGCGGGGGCCGGAGTGGTGAGGGCGCAGCGGCGGGCGGCGGCCTTGACGATTTGCTGTTGCTGTTCGGCGGGCAGGCCGACGATGTGGTCGATGCCTGCGGCGAGGGCCGGGCCGAAAGGTGAGTCGACGGGCAGGCCGGCGGCCTGGACGATCTGGGCGGCGGCCTCGGCTTCGATCAGGAGGCCGAATGCCGGTGGGATGCCGAGCAGTTGGGCGGCGTGATCGCGGGTTCCGGTCAGGGCCTCAGTGAGGGGAAAGTCGTCGTCGAGGACGCTGTCGACGATGTCCAGCCAGAGCGGCGTGGCGCGGTGGAGGCGGGTGAGGAAGTCGGCGTCGGTGAGCCAGCATCCTCGCGCCGGCGCAGGATCGGTGTCGTGCTGCACCGACCGATCCCGTTCGGCGACGGCCGTAGTGGGCGGGGCGAGTCCGGGAACCCATACGTTTAGGTAGTCCTGGATGGCATGGCTCAGGGGCGTGAGGGCCGCGCCGATCCAGGGTGAGATGTCGTCGTGGTGCCAGTCCCGTATGACGCCGTACCCGTCGTGTCCGGGCTGTCTGCCGATGCGGGAGTCCCGCACGGTGAAGGTGCTGTGGTCGGCGAAGGACAGGTACGCGTTGTCGAGGACACCTTGATCCGGGTGGAGGATGCTCAGGCGCAGTCCGCCGTACTCGCGATGCCGGATGGTCTGGGCGAATTCGATGCGCAGACGCAGCGGGGAGTCGGGCGAGATCACCGCGTAACAGGCGTCGCCGATCACCCGTCGTTCGTGGACGGGCAGGTCGAGGAGTTCGGTGAAGAAGTGCTGGACGTGCAGGGACAAATGCGGTGGTGCTCCTCAACAGCAGAAAGGGGCGCAGGGGCGGTCACCTGCGGCGGCCGGCAGGAAGTCCGGAACCGGACAGGCGCATTGGGCCGGTGCTCGGTGCCGAGGCCCTGGCGTTCGTGCGCGACGCGGTGGCCGCCGGCGAAGGTGCCCCGCTGAGCGGCAGTCCGGGCTGGTGTCCGACCGAGTCGGTCCGGGCCTCGGGAAGGGTGAGGTGCAGGCGGGCCTCGGCCGGAACGCTCCACACGGCGCGCGCGAGCGGCACGGTAGAGGCCAGGGACGAGGCGAACGCCGCGACCAGAGAGGCGGGGACGGCGGAGGAGAACGTGGCTTTCCACAGAGTGCTGTCCGGTGGTCCACCCCAGGCGGACCAGACAGGCGCGGCCGGGTTCTTGCGAACGTAGGCGTGTTCAAGCACACCGTATCCGTCCGAACTGCGGAAGTACTGGGTGCCGTCCGTCTTGACCGTGTGTCTCCACCCGGCGGCGAGCAGTGGCAGATATACGTCTTGGGGGCGAACGTCGTCTGGGCGCAGCAGGTCGCGTTCGCCCTGGGCATCGGCCTCGCAAAGGGCGAGGACTTCGGCGGAAGGGATCCTTGTGCGCAGCGACCAGCCACTCGCCGCCTCGCGGGTGGGTCTCAGGCGGGATGTGTCCGGCGAGCAGCCGCATGCCAGGACTGATAGCGATGGCAGGTCCGTCCTCGGAGCGGTTGAGGGTCCAGTCCTGGTCGAAAGGGAAGGGCCACACGTCGACGAGCTCGTGGATGCCGGGGCCGGCGAGGTGGCGCGGGAGGACCTCGACCACGTCATGGTCGTCGAGATCGTCCAGAGGGCTGAGCGACACAAGGTCCTTTCGGTGGGCCGGGATTGAAGGTCACGTGCACCCGTGCGCCGATGGGTCAGCGGCGCACGGGTGCACGCGGGGCGACGGCTGCGGCGGGCGGGCTGCTGGTGCTCCAGCGCGGCACACTGCGGGCGGTGGGGGCCGGTCCGCGGCGGGTGGCGGCGCGGTGCACGTCGAGCGGGGTCGGCATCGGGGGCCCGGGAGGGGTCACTGGCGTGAGCTGGGCGCGGTCGGTGAGGTAGCGGAGCATCGAGTCCTTCCAGCGCGGCAGGGGCTCGGGGTCGGAGACGCAGGTGGTGAGGGCCGTGACGAGGTGGACAGGGGTGTGAGTGGAGGCGGTGGCGTACCAGCCGGCGGCGGCAGGTCCGCCCTGCAGATACCAGCGGGCCTGAAGGGTGGTCAGTTCCTGGCCGGCGTCGAGGCGGCCGGTGGTGTACTCCAGGCTCGCCAGGCCGTCGGGCGTGCGCACCTCCAGCACACCCCACCTCGGGTGCTGGATCGCCCAGCCACGCTGGATGAGAGGGGCGACGGCCCGGAAGGCGTCCAGTTCCGGGTCGTCGGCGGGTTCGGGGAGGTAGGCGGCCGGGCCGGTCGTGTAAGCATCGGCGAGGGCGGCGGTGAAGGCCGTGACGAATTCCGTGGGGCACATGTTGTTGAAGGACGCACCCCACTTCGGCTGGCCGAAGGGGTCCTCGTACGCGGTGATCCGCCACAGGCCGTCGTCGGGGCCTTCGGGCAGATAGCCGAGGCGGACCTTGCGGTCGGGGGCCGTGACGTAGACGTTGCCGTCCTCGTCATGCTGCAGGTCCCAGCCCAGGGCGAGCAGCGGGGCCAGGGCGGGGTCACCGGTCCAGGTGGTTCCGGCGAGGTAGCGGGGGGTCACGTAGACGTCGCCGTCGATCTCTTCGGTGTCGGGCACGAAGGTCCTGGGGGTCGGGGTGGGGGTGTCGAGCGGAGGGGAGGCAGTCAGCGGCTGGTGCCGCGCGGGTATGCGGGTGCGCGGAAGGCCACAGCTGGGCGGGGGCGGAGCAACTGTGCTTCCAGTTGGGCGGGTTGGCCGGTGTAGTGCAGGGTGCGCAGGCCCAGCTCGGCGGCGGCCTGACAGTTGTCCTCTCGGTCGTCGATGAACAGGACGCGTCCGGGGTCGTCGATGCCGGTGGCGGCCAGGGCGTGTTTGTAGGCGGCCGGGTCGGGCTTGCACAGGCCCAGGCGGGCCGAGTACAGGGCGTCGGTCATCAGTTCGCGCCGCCAGTCGGTGGCGTCAAGGACGTCACTCAGGAAGTGCGGGGCATTGGAGAGGAGCACCATGGGCAGTCCCGGCTGGCGGGCGCGGTGCAGGATGTCGAGGACGCGGTTGTCGGTACGGATCCACATGGCGGTGTCTGCGGCGCGTAGGGTGCGCAGCCACCGCGGGCTGGGGTGGTGGCCGAGGACCTTGGCCCAGTAGGCGAGATCGCTCAGTTCTCCGGCGTCGTACTCATTCCGGGGAGCCCAGAAGGCGTCCTGGAAGGAGTCGAGTTGCCCGCTGGGCCACTCGGCGATGTCGGCGAGGCGGGTCCACATGGCGTTGGTGGGCTGCAGACCGGCGACACCGTTGTAGTCGGCGATCACGGCGTCCACGCCGGTCGGGGTGAGGGAAGTGCTGGTCAAGGGGTGGGGTTCTCCAGGGCTTTGCGGGACAGGGCGGCGACGGCGGCTGCGAGGAGGGCGGGCAGCAGCAGCGCGTGGGGCAGGGCGGTGAGGGTGGCGAGGGCGCCGATGAGGGCGGGGCCGGCGAGCAGTCCGGCGTAGCCGGTGACCGAGACGGTGGCGACGGCGCGGGGTCCGCCGCGTCCGGCGGCGGTGATCAGGCTGGGGATGGTGACGGACAGGCCCAGGCCCAGTGCCGCCCAGCCGGCCAGGGCCGCCGGGACGGTGGCCAGGGCCAGGCCAGCTGTGAGCCCGGCCGCAGCAAGGACGGCGCCGATGCGTACGACCATCGGGGCGCCGAAGTGGGCGATGAGGCGGTCCCCGGCGAGCCTTCCGGCGGCCATGGCCGCGCTGTAGAGGGCGAACGCGGCGGCGCTGACCGCCGTCGAGGCATCCAGGCTGTGCAGGTGCACGGCCGCCCAGTCGGCTGCGGCTCCCTCCCCCAGCAGACACGCTGCGGCCAGCGCCCCCAGCAGCCACAAGCGCGCCCGGGGCAGGCCCGGCGAGTCCTTCGGGTCCGGCGAACGCCGGGATGTGGCGGGGGTAGTGGGCTCAAGCATGCCGAGGGTGCGGGCCACTGGAGCCATGGCCACAGCAGCCGAGGCGACGGCGAGGCCGGTGACGGCGAACAGCCAGGTGTGGGAGGTGCGGGCGCTGAGAGCGGCGAGTCCGGCCCCGCCGAGCGCGCCCAGGCTGTAGGCGGCGTGCAAGGACGACATGATGAAACGTCCGAGACGGTCCTGGCAGCGGACCGCCGCGGCGTTCAGAGCCACGTCCAGCACACCGTGCGCGATACCGAACACGAACGCCCCCAGAGCGAGGGTGAGCGGCGTGCGACAGGCGCCGATCACCGCCAGTGCGGCGGCGAGGCCGACAGCGCCGCTGGTCAGCAGCTGCGGCTCCCGGGCAGGAGCGGCAAGACGCCCGCCGACGTGAAGGCCGATGACCATGCCGACGGCGGCGGCGAGCAGGACCAGGGCGAGACCTGCGGTGCTCAGGTCGGCCGCCTGCTGGACGGCCGGCATCCGTGCGCCCCAGACGGCCATCACGACCCCGAGCGCGGCGAAGTACCCCGTCAGCAGACGGCGGCCGTGGATGGGGGCGTGAGCAGTCGTCGTGCTCACGTGGCCGAGTCCTGTGCGGGGACGGCGGTCGGGTGCGGGGCGACCTGGACAGTGAGGTGGCGGTATGCCTCCTGGGAACGGTCCTGGGCCACGTCGGCGGTCGGGCCGGTGGTGATCAGGAACCCGATGCGGGCGGTGAACAGGTCGCCGTCCGGCGGCAGCATCAGCTGGTCGCCGACGTCGCGGTGGAAGTGGGCCCGCTCCAGCCACGGCGCCTGCTCGGCGAAGCCGTCGGTGAGGTGGCGTGCGGTGAGGGTGCCCGGGTGGGCGGGGTAGATCATGCGGATCGCCGCTGCCCGGCTGTGCGTCCGGGTGAGGTCCGGGGCACGTCCGCAGGCGATGTCCGCCGCCACCCGGGCGAGGTCGACGCCGATGGCGAGGTGCACGAGGTGGCCGATCATGTCCCCGCCGAGGCGGGCGTTGACCTCGATCAACCGAGGGCGGCCGTCGACGAGGCGGAGTTCGACGTGGCTGACGCCGTCGGTGACGCCGAGGGCCTGCACGGCGGCCTGGGCAGTTGGGGCAACAGTGGCCAGCAGCGGGTCGGCGGCGTCGACGGCGTGCGCGATCTCCTCGAAGTACGGCGGGAGTCCTACCGTCTTGCGGGTGACGGCGACCACGGTGGTGGTGCCGTGGTAGGTGACGCATTCGACGCTCACCTCCGGACCGTCGAGGTATTCCTCGACCAGCACCTCGGTGCCCTCGGCCCCGAGGCGGGCGGCCTGGGCGGCGAAGGCGTAGGCGTCCGGCAGTTCTTCGGGGGTGTCGACGCGGATCACTCCGGCGCTCGCGGCACGCGCAGCGGGCTTGAGGACGATTGGGTAGCCGATGTGCTGTGCGGCGCGGGCCGCCTCCGCAACGGTGCGGACGCCGTTCGAGGTTGCCGAGGGCACCGCGTGCCGGGCGAACAGGGCACGGGAGGTGGCCTTGTTGCGGCAGCCCTGCATCACCTCCGGGCCGGGGGTGGGCAGGCCCAGGCGGCGGGCGAGGCGGGCCACGGGCACGAGGTACCACTCGGTCCACGTCATCACCCCGGCCACCGGATGCCGCTCGGCCAGGGCCAGGGCGGCGGCGCTCAGGGCCGCCTGGTCCGTCGGGTCGGCGACCTCCCAGTCCAGAAGGTAGGGGCGTTCCCACGTCGGTTCGGCATCGGTGATCAGGACGACGTCGTAGTGGGCGGCGACGTTCTCAAGGCAGTACGCGCGGTATGCCTCGGACTCCATGTCAGCGGCGGCGACGATCAGGACGACGGGGCGAAACGGCAACAGAGTGCTCCAAATTGGCGTTGCGGTGAGGGGAGTTGGTCTGGTCTGGTTCGCCGTCGGGTCAGGGAGTACGTCGGCGGCGCAGTTCGAACGCGCCACCCCAGTCGGGGTGATCGGCGATCAGCTTGCGTGCGTACAAGGCCGTGAAGTTGTTGTTCAGCCCTCGCAAACCCTGCGGGAGTCGCCAACGCAGCGCTTCGAAGAGGGCCTTCAGTCCGATGCGGGTAGCTCCCGCCGCTATCCGGTCTGCGGTGAGCCGCTCCAACGCGCGGTAGACGTATGGGTGTTCAGTGTCGAAGTCGTGGAACTGCTCCGTGATCGTTCGCCTGTCGATACGAAGGCCAACAGGTTCGGGAAGCGGCAGGACGTCCTGCTTGACGGCGTGGGGCATGGGAATCGGGCAGCCCTCCAGGAAGGCGGACGGGTGGGCGAGGCGGGTGCGAGGTGGAGGTCAGGCGGCTGACGGGCGCAGGTCCGGGAGGGTGCGCAGCCGGGTGAAGGCGGTGGCGAGGCCGATTGCCTGCAGGACGGCGCAGGCGGTGATCGCATGGCCGAGCTGGCTGGGCGGGATGGCGGCAACGAGCAGGCCGGCGACCGGGAAGGGCGTAAGGAGCAGCAGGATCGTCACCGCGAGGGTGTTGCCGAAGACGTCGGCGGGGATCAGGTGGGAGCGCAGAGTGCGCAGCACGACGGTCATGCCGCTTTCGCCGGCCATGAAGAGCGCGATCAGCGCCAGATAGGCGGGGTAGGTGTGCGTGAGGGCGAGGGTGAGGCAGGCCGAGGCCGTGATCGTCGCGCAGACGGCCCCGGCGGGCCACAGACCGCAGCGGTCGATGGCGTGGCGGCACAGGGAGATCGCGATCAGGGAGGCTGCGGCGGCTGCCGACCAGAGCAGGCCGACATCGGCGCTGGAGTGGCCGAACTGCTGGACGACGATCACCGGGGCGGCGGCCTGCAGGAGGCCGACGGCGAGGTTGGACAGCGTCAGCCCCGCGACGAGCCAGCCGAGTGCCGGCAGCGCGCGCAGGGTCTGCCAGCCCGTCTTCCATCCCTGCCGTACGGCCGCCGGGGTAGTGGCGTGCTGGTCGGTGTGCTGCTTGGGGGCGAGGATGGCGGCGAGCAGGGAGAAGGCGGCGGTCGCGGCGAGCATGCCGGTGGCGCCGGTGTGGGCGAGGAGCAGTCCGGCGAGCGCGGGTCCGGCCAGGGTCGCCGTCTGATCAATGCCGAGGAGCACCGACTGCACACGGTGAGCACGCGCACCGGCGGTACGGCTTGCCAGCCCGCCCGCGGTTTCGGCCGCGACGTAGCTGAACTCGGTGAGCACACCGGTGCCGGCGGCGAGCGCCATCACCGTGATTGTCTTCCCCAGCCCGCCCGTCTGGGCCCCAAGGAGCAGCGCGGCGGCCAGGACGAGGGTGGCCCGGGCGGTGGCCGCGAGGCGGAAGACGCGGGTGGTGCCGTGGCGGTCGACCAGGGCACCAGCCACGGCGAAGGCCATCAGCCGCGGCGCCCATTCCAGTGCGAAGGCCAGGCCCGTGAGGGCCGCGGATCCGGTGGTGGCGAGGACCAGCAGGGGGATGCCGTACGTCGTCATGGCGAACGCGGCGGCGTCCATGCTGCGCGGGAGATAGACACTGCGCAGCAGGGGGGAAACCGGTCGGTGGGAGGGCCGGTTTCCGGTACGGGCTCTCACGCAGCGTGCTCCGTCTCATCCGCCACGTGGGAGGAGCGGGATGCAACGGCGTTAAGGACCTGCGGATGCGTCTGGAGCCAGTCGGCCAGAGTGGTCCGCAGCTGACCAAGCGCGAAGGCCGCCTCGGTGGGGAGGACGGCGCCGTTGTCCCCGAGCAGTTTCAGGGTGTGCTGGACGCGCGTGACGAAGTCCCTCGCGGTGGTGGGGTATTGGTGGGTGCGGGACCAGCGGGCGACGGTGTCGTACACCGAGGCGAGGTCCTCGCCTGCTTCGGTGAGCCGGTAGCGGGCCGGTGCGTGGTCGGTGAAGTGCACCAGGCCCAGTGCGCGGGCGACGTCGATGGCGTAGCGCAGCTGGTGGCGGGTGAGGTCGCCGAAGGCGCCCTGGAGGCTGCCGCGTCGGTGGCTGATGGGGCCGTTGTCGTCGATCTCGCTGACCAGCCGGATCAGGGATGGCAGGGACAGGGTGTTGATGACCTGGCCGGTGTGCGGGTGGTTGAGGATCGCGGTGCTGGTCATCGGCGCGGGCCTCCTACCGGAGAGATCGCCAGGGGGCGGGCGGGTATCGGGTGGGAGAAGAGGTCGCCGGGCTGCCACGGTGTGGCCGGGGCCTTGGCCATCTGGCCCTGGGCGGGCGCGGCCGGTGGCGCGGGCAGTCGGGACTGGGTGGTCAGCCATGGTCCCGAGCGGGCTGAGGAAGACGGTGTCAGGGCCTGGCCCCACAGGGAGTGGGTAGCTTCGCCGAGGGGGTATCCGGCCGCCCACGCGGAGAGGGCCTGGTAGACCGGGGCGAGGGCCTTCCCGCTGGCGGAGAGCTGGTAGTCGCCGGCCGGTGTGGTCTCGGCCAGCCCGTCGTCGATCACCCGGCGCAGCGGCGGGTAGACGCGGCTGAGGCTGTAGTGGGGCATGACCTCGGCGGCCAGTGCCTTGGCGCTCGCCGGCCCGCGGGCTTTCAGCGCCCACACCAGCGGTGTGGAGTGCCGCGGGCTGATCAGAGCGATCGTGTCCTCGATGTTCTGTGCCACAGCGACCGGCTGCGGCTGAAGCTCGCCGGTGGCCTTGTTCCGTACGAGAGGCTTCTCCAGATGCGTGTCCCCCCAGGCGGCGAGCACGGGCAGGACGGGCATCAGGTCGGCGCCGCGACGGGTCAGTCCATAGGTGACGTGCCGGGGGGTGTGCTCGGTGCGTTCGACGAGACCGGCGTCGACGAGCTTGCCCAGCTTCGGGTGGAGCTGGCCGTCCGCAAGCAGGGCGAGCTTTGCCTTGACCTCGCTGTAGCGCAGCGGCTGGGCGGCGAGGGTCATCAGCACCCACACGCTCCAGTTGGGGGCGAGCATCTGAAGGCTCTCGGTGACGCGGGACAGGTCGTTCAGGGTGGTGCGGGACAGACCGGTGGCGGCCAAGGGGGAATCTCCTCAGGCGGGGCGATGGGTCAGCGGGTACGGGCGACGGCACGCGCGGGAGCGGGAACCGGTGCGGCAGTGGGGGCGGCCGGCGCGGGCTCGGGCTTCGCGTCCGGGGCGGGGACGCGGTGCAGGCTGGCCAGGACGCCGCTCAGGGTCTTGGCGTGGGCGTCGCGGGTGGCGACGGCGTCGGAGATCCGGCGCGCGCAGTCGAGGATGTGACCTGCCTCGAAGGTGCCGATCTCTCGTTCCGGATCGGCTAGTTGAAGCAGCCGCTGGCGTTGGAAGTCGATGTTGCGCTCGGCGAACTGCAGGTCGGTGAGGCCGGCGATCAGGGCGGCGAGCATGCTGCCGTCGGGGTTGAGGCCAGCCAAGGTTCCGAGGTCGGCCAGCGGCTGGGCGTACAGGTCCTCGATGCGCTCGGCGATCGTCTGGGCCGTGGCGTCAGGTGCGGGCAATCGGGGCTTTCACGGTCGGGGCCCTCGCACTGCCCCGGCTCGGATGTCGGCCGGGGCAGGCGGAAGGGCGGTGGTGGTCGTCGGCTGCGTGAGCCGTACGGGTCGGCGTGGCACCGGCCCGGGTGGAGGCATGGTGCGCAGCAGCTGGCCGAGGGCGGCGACGTAGCCGTTGCGCCCGGCCAGGGCCGCTTCCATCCACTGGGCGTCGAAGCGCAGGTCGTCGGCGGACAGTTCGCTCATGTCGCGATCGGCGGCGGTGGCCTCGTGGACGCGGTCCCGTACCCAGGCCACCTGCTCCTCGGCCACCACGAGGAAGGAGCGCAGCTCCAGCGCCCGCCGCAGCGCCGCGGACGCATCGCGTCCGGACGCCTGCGTGTACAGCTCACACACGGGGGCGCCGAACGTCTGCTCCAGCAGGCTGTCCTGGCTGGAGGTCTTGTCGGCCACGCTCACCGGGCCGCCCCGCGTACGGGTGCCCGCGCGGTGTCCGGCACAGACGGTGCGGTGGTGGGCAGGGCCGGGCCCCGGCGGGCGGTGGGCGCCGTCCCGCGCCACGCCCCCGGGCTGCGGTTCCCGATCGCCTGAGGGTCGAGGAGGTGGCGCACCGTCATGGCGCGTCCCTCCCGCACGGTGTGCGCGATGTTCACCGAGTCCGCGAGCCGCATGACGTGTTCGGGCAGCTCGACGGATTCGCCGTCGAGCACCGTGTCGACGTGGTGGGCGAGGGCTTGGGCAAGGGCGTCTTCGGCCCTGTTCAGCACCTGCTGGGCCTCGGTAAGCAGCCCGTGCCAGCGCACGATCGTAGTGGCTTCCGGGTGGGCCTGCGGGGCGGCGACTACCGCGCGTCGCAGCTCGGCAATCGGCATCTGGAAGCGGGACTGGATCTGCTCGGTCAGGACGCCCAGCACGTCGTCGGCGTCAGGCACAGCGCAGTTCCTTTCCGTTGGATTCGAGGAGGCAGGGCGTGGCATTTCCACGGCCCAACCGCCTTACAGACGAGTGCGATTCAGGGCCGTTCGGGAGAGAGGGGCAGACTGGTTAGTCCAGGCACATGCGGACGTCGCGATAGACGTAGGTCCCGGAAACCCAGCCCTTGACGCCGGTGGTCTTGTCGGTGATGTACACCCACTTCGCACCCTTGGTGGTCTTGTGCACCGTGAACTTGTGCGACTTGTAGAGGATGCCGACGGCGGTGGACTTGGTCGTCGCCTTCTTGCGGATGGTCACGGCGTTGGTGCCGTGGACCGCCCACGGGAGGTACGGCTTGCTGGTGCAGGATGACGCGGGCACCGCAGTGGCGACGGACGTCGGCGCTGCGGTGGCCGCAGAAGCCGACGCGAGGGGCAGGGCGAGCGCGCCGAGCAGTGCGGCGGATATCGCAATTCGGGTTGAGCGCATGGGAAATTGAGCTCCGTGTCAGGAAGAAGGAACAGAGAATGCAGGCCGGACAGTTGCCTGTGCGGGCCGGATTCAAGAGTCCGGAGAATCCCCGGTTTCGCTAACCGGGGATGGAGTGCTATGTTTCGCCGCCGCCGGGACGGGAGCGGCGTGAATCGCCCGGAAATCAACGGGCGTTGCCGCAGCCCTCACCGGCCGTGCCGGCGCGGTGGTTCAGATGGCCCGGCGCGTGCCGCAGCCACAGGCCGGGTGCTCTGGCGGGCGGGAGGCGCGGTCGTGGGCAGCGGGACGTCTTGGCCGCTCCAGTGCGCTTCCCACCACGTCGTGGCGGCTTCGAAGGTGGCGAAGCCGCCTTCGCGCAGGGTTCGTGTCCAGGTGTCGGTGTCGACTTCTTCCAGCAGCACCCGGAAGGGCAGGGGGACTCGTTCGTCCAGCGCCCGCAGCAGCACCGTGGTCTGCAGGGGCGCGTCGTCCTTGGTGTAGCTGGTCAGGAGGGCGAAGTGATCGCCGTCGCCGCGCAGCCGCTCCTCCAGGGCACGGGTGGCGTCGTCGGCGGGTGTGCCGCCCAGGCCCTTGGGCAGCAGGATCTTGTCCTTGGAGCAGCCGCGGGCTATCAGCCAGGACTGGGCCATTGCCGGCAAGGGCAGTGTGGCGTGGTCGAAGCGGAAGGTCTTTGTGGCGGTGTCGCGCTGGAGGTGGAGGGCGGCGAGTTGGGGGTCACCTGGGATGCCCCAGGTGACGGCCCCGTTGTGGAGCACGAAGTAGCTGTGCCGGCGGTCGCTGGTGTGGTGCTCGGCCAGGACGGTGAGTTGGTCCTCGTCGATGCCGATGTGCTGCCAGAACTGTTCGTCGACGGAGTCGTTGACGGCCTGGTAGCCATCGAGGCTGAAGTTCGGGGAGACTTGGGCCATAGATGCTTTCGGATCGATCAGCGGTTGAAGTGGCGGTCCTGGCGCCCGGGTCAGCGGCGTGGGGCGGAAGAGGCTGGCCAGGTTCCGGGACGCTGCGCGGGCGGTGCAGTCGGCGTGGCCGGCCGTCGCGGTGAGGCGAGGAGCGCACGGCCGGCGTCGGTGAGGGTGACGGGCTGCCCGGCGTGCAGCGGATGGGAGTCGTCGCGTACGACGAGACCGGCCGCCTCAAGTCGCTGAAACTGGCTGTAGGCGAGGCGGGTGCCGGATGCGGTCACGACCGACAGGCGCTGGGTGAGCAGGTGTTCGCGCAGCTTGGCGCCCTGGGCGATGGCTAGCAGGGCCGCGTGATCCGGCGCCGGCAGCTCCGCCGCCGGACCTGTTCCACCCGAACGAACGGCAGCCTCGATGGGTTCGAGCGCCGCCACGACCTGCTGCTCGCGCTCGTCGCGGGTGGCGGCGGCCTCTTCCAGCGTGGCGACGGTGCGGTTGATGCGCGAGAACAGGACCTGGTCGACCGCGAACTCCCCGGAGGCCAGCCGCTGGAGCTGAACCCGGTAGAAGGTCACGCCGTGTTCGGCCTGGACCAGAGTGCGGTGGGCGTCGACCAGGCGGCTGCGCGGCTCGTCGAGGAGGTCGCGGTCGCGGTGCTGCCACAGCTGGTCGATGCTGTGGCCGACGGCCGCCTCGATGCGGTGATCGAGCACCGTGAGCGCCTTCTTCGCCGGCGCGGGGGCAGGAGTGGCAGGCATGAATAGGACTGGTTTCTCGGTGGGGGCGATCACGACGGCTCATGGCCGGCAGGGGTGTCGCCGAGGGGGATGCGGACATCGAGGTGAGAGCCGTCGCGGGTGTGTACGGCGGGGCCGAGCCGGGCGAGGAGGCTCAGCATCGGCGTGTTAGCGGCCTGGAGGTACGCAGTGAGGGTGTGGGCGCCGCGGCGGCGGGCGTTGTCGGCGGCGTGCCGGGCCAGCAGGGTGCCGATGCCGCGGCGCTGGTGGGCGTCGGCGACCTGCAGTCCGAGATCGACGACGCCCGCCTCGTGGCTGACGAGCCCGGCCGAGACCATCGCGAGCGGACGACCCTCGGCGTCGAGGCCGATCCAGACATCGCAGTGGTCCAGCAGCCGGGTGAAGTCGCGATGGGTGATTCGGGTCCGGCCCCAGCGCAGGAGCAGGTTCGCCTCGGAGCAGTCCTGGTGGAGGGATTCGGCCAGCGGCCCGTCCGCCTCGGTCGCCGGGTGGATCGTGGCGAGAGATGACTGGTGGATCAGAGGGCGAAGCCCTGCAGGGCGAACAGCACGGCACTGCGCCGGTATCCCTTGACCTCCCGGTCTTCGTCCATGGCGCAGGCATACACGCTGTTCAGGGCCAGGAGCTTGGCCAGGCGGGTCTCGGTCCATCCGGCGTAAGGGCCGCGCCCGTCGGAGCCTCCGGAGAGGTCGCTGAGTAGGCCGACAAGGTCCGCTGCCGTCAGGGCGGGCGGATCGCCGGCAGCGTCGAAGGCGTCGCGGCAGGCATGCAGGATCGTCTCGGGCTGGCTCCGGCAGTGCAGCGGGACGTCCTCCTCGGCTTCGCTGGCCTCGGAGACCGGCGCGCAGCAGCAGGGCTGGGACACCAACCGGGTCAACTCCACTTCGAAGCGCAGGCGCTGCGCGAGCCGGTGAGCGAAGAGCTCGGGCCGTTCGATGGCGAGGACGCCATCTGCGTGGTCTCCGACGAGGGCATCGAGTGCCTCGTCGAGGTCGTAGCAGTCCCGGGCGATCTCCAAGATGGCCAGGTGATGCTGGTTGGCGGACGAGGGCTCGACAGCCAGCGCCTCGGCGACACGGTCGAGGATGAAGGACAGGCGGGTCAACGGACAGGGCCTTTCAGGGGAGTGGGCGCGAGTGCGGGGGAGGGAAGGCCGGGCACCGCGTAGGGCGGCGGGCCGGGCTTGGGGATCGGCGGCCGTTGCGTGTCCAGCTGCGAGGAGCGGGCGCGGGCGGCGTGCGTGCGCGCGCCGGTCGGGCGCCGGGCGATACCGAGGCGGGCGCGGGCCGTTTCGTACACGTCGTGCCGGGCGCGCGGGCGTACGGCGACAACGTGGATCTCGGTGCGGTGCGTCGCGCCGGGTGGGGCCGGGCGCTGGGCGTAGACGATGCGCCAGGCGTTGCGGTGATCGACGTAGAGCTTGCGGCACCCGGCCAGCTCCTCGGTCAGCTTGCCGCCGAACAACTGGGCGTTGACGACCTTCTGGAGCTGATCGAGGGCCAAGTCGCGGATGTCGCCCGGGGCCTGGAGCAGGTCGGTCAGAGCCCTCGGGTCGAAGGACAGGCCGAAGGCAGGCCGAGGCTCGGGACCGCTCATGCGGCGGCCCGGCCCGGCTCGCCGACCGTGGGTGGCTCGTCGGTCGGAGAACTCGCCGCCCGGGTGGAGGGTTTGGGCCCGGGCAGCAGGCGGTGGGCGGGCCGGTCCGGGTCGGTCATGCACGCGGACAGCGGCCCGCCGGGGGCGCGAACGGTGGTCATGGCATGGGTGAGGAAGTCACGGTGCCACACGAACAAGCCGCTGGGTCCGGCTTCGGGGTCCTTGTGCTGCTGGTAGGCCAGCCACAGGGCATGCAGCCAGGCGACGACACAGTCGTGTTCCTGCCACTGCTGGCACCAGGGTGTGGCTGTGGTGACCTCCGCGCCGTAGATGGGCATGAGGAAGTCGTCCACCCAGTCGCTGAGGCTGTCGAGTTCGTCCTCGTACTCCTCGCCGTCCAGTTCCAGGATCGGGCGCGGCTCCGGTGGGGCGGACGGCAACGGCAGGCCGGCGAATCCCGGGAGGCCGAAGCCGTCGAGCGCGCGTGGTCCGGGCTCCGTGGACAGGCTGTCGAGCTGCTTGGCCTGCTGGGCCGACTGCTTGAGCAGCTTGCGCACGCTGGCCTCGATGCTTTCCAGATCCGTGTCCGGCAAGCGGACCGGTTCCATTTCCCCGTCGTCGTTGGGGTTTATGGGTTCAGGCACGAAAGGGTCCTCCTTGAAGCCGCTTCCAATGGGCTGGGATGGCGGCTCCAACCATCCGGACGATCCCCGGTTTCGCTAACCGGGGATCCGGTGCTATAACGCTTGCACTCATGACCGGGAAGGAATCCGGTAATTCAGATTCCGCCCAGGTCGGACAGCCCCTGCGGGTCAGGAGGACAGGACGAAGTCGTCCTGATTCAGGGTCTGTTGCAGGGTCTCGGTCAGCCGGTCGGCGGCGATCGTCGCGTAGTGCTCGGTCTTCTCGACGCCGATGAAGTCACGGCCTTCCAGAAGGGCGGCGACGCCGGTCGAGCCGGAGCCGGCGCAGAAGTCGAGCACCGTGCCCTGCTCAGGGCAGATCTTCACGAGCTCGCTCATCACCTCGACCGGCTTCTGGGTGATGTGCTGCCGGTTCTTGCCCGACGGCTGCGAGGCGCTGTAGATGCCGGGCAGATAGACCGGGTTGTGGGAGGCGTCGATGGCACCCTTGGAGGCCCAGACGATGAACTCGCAGTTCTGGGTGAAGCGGCCCTTCTGGGGCCTGGCCTGCGGCTTGTGCCAGGCCAGCACCCCACGCCACAGCCATCCGGCCGCCTGGATCGCGTCCGTCGTGGTGGGGAGCTGACGCCAGTCGGTGAACAGCAGCGCCGTGCCACCGGTCTTGGTGAGCCGGTGCGCTTCGGTCATGATCTGCGTCAGCCAGAACCCGTACGAACGCTGATCCATGTTCTCGCCGGTGAAGTCCGGCAGGTTGTGGCCGGCGTCGGCGGAGGTGTACTTCTGCTTGGCGCTGCGGCTCGTGCGTTCCTTCGCAGTCCGGCCACCGGAGTTGTACGGCGGGTCGGTGATGACGGAGTCCACGCAGTCATCCGGCATTTCGGCGAGGACGCTCAGCGCGTCGCCCTGGTGCAGGGAAAAAGGCAAAGAGATACCCCAGTTTCGGGTCGGGTGAGATGAGGGGAAGGCACTCCGGCTCGCACGCATGACCCCGGGCAGGCCGAATGCGGGCATGACGGCACCGCTGACCTACGAAAGTGAGGTGGCGAGGGGAGGAGCCAAAACTGTAAGGCACGATCCCCGGTTGAGACGCATCGCCGCCTTCCAGCCCAGGAAATCAGGGCTTGATCGCCCGCGATTTCGGCAACCGGGGATCCGCCCTTACTGTTTTGGAACTGCCCGGCGAACACCGCCGATGGCGCGATCCCTGCCCCTGCCTTCATGGAGATTTCCCCGTGCCCCGGCACACGTGACCTGACACCCCCGCGCCTCGTGAGCTGAAACCAGCGCTCACGAGGTACATCCACGACTCACCCAACTCCCGTGCCGCAGCGCCCTTTCCGCCTCTACTGCCGCGCGGCCGGGACCGTGCCTTCGAAGGACCCCCCTTGTGACAGCTCCCTACCCTCCCCTGCCCGAACACCGGCCCCCGGACCGTGACTGCCGCTCGGGAGGCGTCCCCGGTTGAAGGGCGTAGCCGCCGGCATCGGCGTCGTCGCCCTCTCCCCTCTCCTCCTCGCCGGCACGGCCATGCTGATGGCCTCCTCCAGCGAGGCCGCCCAGAGCACCTACTCGTCCCTCACCTGCGTGGGCGACGTCGACACCAACGCCGTCGTCGAGCAGGTCACCAAGATCCTCAACGGCGCATCCGCCAAGGACGTCCACGTCGAGGGCCTGAGCCTGCCCGAGGAACAGATCCCCAGTGCTCAGACCATCGTGGCCACCGGGATCAGCCTCCACGTGCCGAAGAAGGGCCAGATCATCGCGCTCGCCACCGCGATGCAGGAATCACGGCTGCGCAACCTCAGCTCCGGCGACCGCGACTCGCTCGGGCTGTTCCAGCAGCGCCCGAGCCAGGGCTGGGGTACCGCCGAGGAGATCCACGATCCCGTCTACGCCTCCACCCAGTTCTACGAGCACCTGCTCGCGGTGGATGGATGGCAGCAACTAACCGTCGCCCAGGCTGCGCAGAAGGTCCAGCGCTCCGCCTACCCCGACGCCTACGCGAAGTGGGAGGAGCTGGCCACCGCCCTACAGAAGGCGATCGCCGCAACCTTCCCCGACGCCGACCAGAACGACACGAAGACGGACACCACCTCCAGCACCGCGTCCTGCACGGCGACCGAGGACGGCTCCGGGTACGGCACCATCCCCGAAGGGGCCGTGCCGAAGGGCTACTCGATCCCCAAGGACGCTGATCCGAAGGCCCACAAGGCGATTGCCTGGGCGATGGCGCAGCTCGGCACGATGTACCAGTGGGGCGGCACCTGCACCGCGCCGCACGGCCCGGATCCGATGGGCCGCTGCGACTGCAGCTCGCTGACCCAGCAGGCGTACGCGCATGCTGGCATCCAGCTGACCCGCACCACGTACACCCAGGTCAACGAGGGCAAGGCCGTCTCGCCCAAGTCGCTCAAGCCCGGTGACCTGATCTTCTCTCGCGGCAGCGTCGCCCGCCCCGAACACGTCGGCATGTACATCGGCTCGGGCCTCGCGATCGAGGCACCCCGGACTGGAAAGCCAGTTCGAATCACACCTCTGGCGGACTGGGACATCCTCGCCGCCCGCCGTGTCATCTGACCCCCGGTCGGGGCTTGTAGGTTCCGGCTCATTTTGTCGATTTCCAGCACATCTGTCGTCAACGTGTCGACACGGAACGGAAACCCGCAGATCGACCGTCCAGACGATCTGTCGGTCGCGCCCCAACGGGCCGTCCCGCCCGAAGGATCCGACAGATCAACTGGACGAATCCGCCGACAAGTTGCCCGGACGGCCCTCCGAAGTCGCTGGTCACAGCGGCGCCGGACGACAGATCAGGCCGGAACCTACTGGGGCGCGGACCCCGCATTCCGCCTGCATCACCAGTTCAGCGCGGGAACGGCCGCGCACGGCACGTGAGCCGGATCGCCGCTGCAAATCCTCCTGGGCCGCTTCCTTGCTCCCCTGCAGACGGCTCTCGGCAGGACGACGCCTGCCCGTTTCTCTCCTCTCTCTCGACACCACGGAGCATCTGAGTGATACCTCACCACCGCATCCGGCGCGCTCTTGCGGCCGCCTCGATGGGCCTGGCCGTCGCAGTTGGCGGCCTGGCCACCGCCTCCACGGCGCAGGCGTATGACACCGGCCATACGACGATCTCGTGCAGCGCGGTCAAGGTACGCAAGTCCCCGGCGAAGAACGCCACTGCGCTGGGCGTCGCCTACCGGCACGACAAGATCGCCTACGACCAGTTCGCGTACAAGCGAGCCGAGAAGACCTGGTACACCCAGGGCACGGTGACCCGGAAGTCCGACGGCAAGAAGATCCGCGGCTACGTGATCTACCAGTGCGCGAACCCGTACGGCAGCAACGGCGCGCCCACACCGCCGATCCCGAAGTAGTACGCCCAGGCAGCCGGATCAGAGGCTGAGCCGTAGCTCCGTCGAAGCGGCACCGGCCCGCGTTATGGCCTCTCCCCAGCCTCGGCACGAGCGCTGCTGTGCCCTCGCGCGCGACGACGCTTCGCATGCGTCGACGGGCTCGGCCAAATCCCGTACGGCTGCCGTCCGCCTCCCCGAGGCCGCCGCCTCGCACCTCCTCCTCTTCTCTCCATTGATTCCCGCGCGTCGGCTTCGGCGCGCGCAAGGAGCCTCCCTTTGCACCTGCTCGACACCGTGCAGTACCTGGCCTACGACCCCGGCATCACCCCCTCGGGTGGCGGCCTGCCCGGCCTCGCCGTGCTGAAGAACGTCGTCAACTCCATCAACCTGTTCGCGATCGTCGCCGTGGTCGGCGCGCTCGCCGTCTCCCTCGGCGTGTGGGCCTGGGGCCACCACACCGGCGGCCACCAGGCCGAGGCCAACGGCAAGAAAGGCGCGGTCGTTTCGGCCGGCGCCGCCCTCGGCCTCGGCGCCGCGAACGGCGTGGTCGCGTTCTTCTCCGCCCTCGGGTCGCAAGTCCACTGATGCCGAAACGACTCCCCTCCCTGTCCGGCTACGGCATCGGCTGGTCGACCCGGCAGCGCATCACGGTCAGCGCGATCGGCCTCGCCATCCTCCTCGCCCTCGCCGCCACCGTCGCTGTGTTCACCGGCCGCACCGGAACCAGCGACAGCCAGACCGCCACTCCGCCCAGCACGAGCAGCACCGCCTCCGCGTCCGCCGACCCGACGGCGTCGGCTGGGACCGGTTCGGTGGCGAAGCCGCCGCCGGTGGCCGACCCGGTCAACTTCGCCAAGGCCGCCACGGCGATGCTGTGGTCGTACGACACCCGCACCACCAGCCGTGACCAGCAGCTCGCCGGGATGAAGGCGTGGCTGACGACGGAGACGAAGTACGCCGACTGGACCTCCTTCGCCGCGCAGGTGCCGGATCCTGTGCTTTGGTCGCGGATGGCCGATCAGGACCAGTACGCCACCGCCACCATCACGGAGGCCCACTACCCCTCGGCGTTCAAGCAGGCCCTGGCGGACGATCCGTCGGCGATCACCGAGGCGTACATCTACGCCGTCACGGTCACCGGGAAGCAGCAGATCGCCTGGACCAAGGGCGGCGCCGGTGCTGAGGACCGCTCGATCACTCTCGCCCTGCAGTGCCGCCCTAACGCCGACTGCTCCCTTGTCTCCATCGCCCCCCGCGTCGTGCCCTGACACGCCCCCGAGCCCATCTGAGAAAGGAGGGGTGACTCCCCTTGGGCTTCTGCGACCTCCCCCTCGCGGACAAACTCTGCACTGTGGGCGACGCGGTCGACTTCGCCTCCAACCCCGGCGAGGCCATCGGCAACTGGATGGCCAAATCGGCGGGCGAACTCGCCGCCGCCGCAGCCGACCTGGCCGCCGAAGCGGTCAACACCACCACCAAGGTCGACCTCAACGCGACCTGGTTCCGCGACAACTACGAGATGATCCTGCCGATCGGCCTGATCGTCCTCGTCGCCACCTTCTGCGCCCAGCTCGTCCGCGCCGCGATCCGCCGCGACGGCCAGGCCCTCACCCAGGCATTCACCGGCACCGCCACCGGCGTTTTGTTCGCCTTCACCGCGATCGCCTTCACCACCGTCGCCATCGAAGTGGTCGACGCCCTCTCCGACGGACTGTTCAAAGCCGCCAACCTGGACATCGCAACGGCCGTGCGGCGCATCGTCAAGGTGGGACAGATCGCCTCCCTGTCCGGCCTGGGCTGGCTGGTCACCGTCTTCGTCGGCGTCGGCGCCGCCATCGGCGCCTTCCTCTACTGGTGCGTGATGATGGTCCGCAAGGTCGGCATCCTCGTCATGGTCACCCTCGCCGTCTTCGCCGGAGCCGGCGGCGGCTGGGAAGTCGCCCGGCGCTGGCGCAAGGGCTGGATCGAAGCCACCGCCACCCTCGTCGTCTCCAAGCTCCTGATGACCGTGATATTCGTCCTCGGTATCGCCGCGATGGGCAAGACCGAGGCCAAGGACGGCACCGCCGCCCTCGCCGACGTCATGGCCGGCATCGTCATCCTCGCGCTGGTGCTGTTGTGCCCGTACGCGACGTTCAAGTTCGTGCACTGGGCCGCCTCCGAAGGTTCGGACGCCGAAACGCTGCACCGCTCCGGCGGAGCCGGCGCGCAGATCGCCCGCCAGCACGCCGAACGCGCCGGACGCAAGGCCGCCGCCATGGCCGCGACCGCCGGAACCGGCGGCGCGGCGGCCGGGGCGGGCGCCGCCGCTCCCCAGGGCCCGGACGCCGTGCCGGGCGGCTTCCCCGGCAACATCGCCACCAACCCCACGCCGGACACCGGCAAGGAAGGCGGCGGTTCAAACTCCGCGTCGGGAGGCGAAGGGATCAAGAGCGGTCTGGAGCAGGCCGTGCAGCCCCCGCCAACCAGCCCGCGCGACGACATCAGCGGCCACCTCGGCGGCAGCCCCGGACCGACCTCCAGCGGCGGATCGCCCTCCGCCAGCGGGTTCATGTCCGCGTCCGCGTCTCCGGCCGACATTTCCACCCCGCCGCCGCAGGGCGCCCCGCCGACCCCGCATTCCACGCCTTCGGCCGGAACCGGCACTCCGCCGCCTCCGCCCACCGGCCTCTGACCCTGCCCCACGCCGGGACGGCACACCCGCACTCCCCTTCAGGTGTGCCGTCCCGGCCCCACCCCGCGCTCCCCGGAACCGGCTCCTTGTCTGAACTCTCCGTCTCCCCGATCACGGTCAAATTCCCGCACCGCTCCCGGCGCGGCATCCTCCTCGGTCTCTCCCTCCCCCAACTCACCCTCGTCTCCACCACGTTGGCACTCCTGCTGATCACAGTGGTGACCACCGGGCTGCTCGGCGCCATCGCCCTGATCCCCCTATGGGCCGTCGCCGGCGCCCTGGTCGCCATCCGCCGCAACGGCCGCTCCCTGATCGACTGGGCGCCGATCGTCACCCGCTACGCCGACCGCCGCCGCACCGGCCAGACGCTGTGGCTGGCCCGGCCGGTCTCCCGGCCCCGCCAGGACGGCGTGCTCCACCTGCCCGGCACCGACGCCTCCCTGAAGGTCGTCACCCCCGGCGACTCCGCCAACGGCGCCGCCGCCGTCCACGACCCGCACCACCAACGACTCACCGCCATCGCCCGAGTCAGCAGCCGCGCGTACGCCCTGCTCGATCCCCCCACCCAGAACGCGAACGTCGCGGGCTGGGGCCGGGCTCTGGCCGGCATCGCCCGCACCGGACACGTCGCCACCGTGCAGGTCCTGGAACGCACCGTCCCCGACTCCGGCGACACCCTCGCCCGCCACTGGGCCCAGCACGGCCGCCCCGACACCCCCGTCGCCGGACAGGTGTACTCCGAACTCGTCGCCTCCGCGGGCCCGGCCGCCGCCCCGCACGAGGCATACCTGGCCATCAGCCTGGACCTCAAGGCCGCCAAGCGCCTCATCAGCCAGGCCGGCGGCGGGCTCCCCGGCGCCTTCACGGTGCTGGAGCAGACAACTTCGGCCATCGCGCTCGCGGCGCGCAGCGCGGGGCTGATGGTGACCGGCTGGCTGACTGCGCGGGAGATCGCCGCGGTCATCCGCACCGCCTACGACCCGCACGCCCTGTCCGCCCTCCAGCAGTGGTCGCCGAACGGGCGGGCCGAGGCCGACCCTGCTGCTGCCGGGCCGGTCGTCCAGGTCGAGGAGTACGACCGCCTCGGCACCGACACTGCCCGCCACGCCACGTACTGGATCGAGAACTGGCCCCGCACCGAGACCACTCCCGGCTTCCTGCACGGGCTGATGTTCACCGCCGGGGTCCGCCGCAGCCTGTCCCTTATATACGTGCCGCAGGGGCTTGAGTCCGCGCTGCGCGACGTCCAGCGCAAGAAGGCGGCGATCATCGCCGACGCCAACGAGCGTGCCCGCCGCGGACAGGTGGATTCCGAGGCCGACTCGGTCGAGTACGCGGACGTCAAGGTCCGTGAGCGGCAGCTGATCGCCGGCCATGCCGACGTCGCCCTGACCGGGATGCTCACCGTCAGCGCCGAAACGGACGCCGCTCTCGACGCTGCGTGCGCGCAGATCGAGACCGCCGCGGTCACCGCCCAGGTCGACCTGCGAAGGCTGTACTACCAGCAGTCCGACGCGTTCGCCCTCGCCGCCCTGCCGCTCGCCCGCACGGCGCTGTGACCGTCGTGCGGGGATGACGCTCCCGCCGCGCCAGACGGCATGGCCCGGAAGTCGTCTTCCTGCCCCGGCAGAGCAGGCCCCCGGACTGCGCGCTCCCGGTGAGTACGTCGATTTTCGCCCCGCCCAGACACTCTCCGCCCGGGCCTCCACCAGCCGATCCGCGCTCACCGGTATATGCCGCTGCCGACCACCACTTCCCTCTCCGGACCCGTTCCCGCCCTCGCCGACCTCGCCGTTCTGCGGCACCAAGGACTCCCTTGAACGCACCCCCCACCACCGACGCGCATCCCTACCTCCGCGCAGCCACCGCCGGTCTGCGCCACCACACCCGTAGCCACGCCACCTCCTGCGCGCCGGCCGACCGCCTCCACCTGGACACGCTGCACGCCCACCTCACCGCAGCCCACCAGCTGCTCGACCAGCTCACCGACACCACCCGGCCCCCGCATCCGGCCGCCGGGCGTCATCTGGCCGCCGCGCACCTGCGGTTGTGGCAGGCCACCGCTGCCGTCCACGACGCCTTCCACACTGTGCCCACCGGCACCGAAGGCTCAGCAACCGAGGAGTGCCGACCCGAGCGGCTCCACGACGGCCCGCTGGTGCTCACGATCTGCCAGCGGCACCTGGCCGCCTCCCACGCGATCCGCCGCAAGACCACCCCCACCGACCTGGCCACGCCATTGCACGGCCACACCACCAGCTGCACCATCTAGAACCCGCGCCGAATCGAGCCCGTCCCGCCATGACCCACCGGCCCGCCCGACGCGCCCGCCGCGCCTCGGCATCCCCCCTGTTCACCCCCCACGGCACCGACCGGGCCAGCCGCAAGACCGCTCGCCGTCAGCTCGCCGAAGCCGCCGCCAAGGCCCGCGCCGAAGCCACCGCCCTCCCGGACGGCAGCGAGCCGGTCGAGCCCGAGATGCCTCCTCCGCTGTACCCGGCCCGTGGCCGTCCCGGCCCCGGCTCCGCCCGCGGCAGCCGGCTGAAGCTGCCGCAGCACCGCATGACCACCGCCACCGCCAGCGGGGCGTACCCCTTCCTCGCCGAAGGCGGTCTCGGCGCCGAGGGCATCTACATCGGCCGCGACGTCCACGCCGAAGCCAGCTTCACCTTCGACCCCTTCTCCCTGTACGGGCGCCTCGAAGGGTTCACCAACCCCAACATCCTGCTCGCCGGTGTAATCGGCCAGGGCAAGAGCGCGCTGGCCAAGTCCTTCGCCCTGCGCTCCATCGCCCACGGCTACCGCGTCTACGTGCCCTGCGACCCCAAAGGCGAATGGACCCCCGTCGCCTCCGCACTCGGCGGCACCTCCATCGCCCTCGGCCCCGGCCTGCCCGGCAAACTCAACCCGCTAGACGCCGCCCCACGGCCGGACAACGTGCCGGAGGCCGACTGGGCGGGGGAGATCCGCAAGCGCCGTCTGCTCCTGCTCGGCTCCCTCGCGCGCACCGTTCTCGGCCGCGACCTGCTGCCGATGGAGCACACCGCGCTCGATGTCGCCCTCGACGCGGTCGTCGCCCAGGCCGCCACCGTCCACCGCACTCCGCTGTTGGGCGACATCGCGGCCACCCTCAACCATCCCGACCAGCTCGATGCCGCCGCTGGGCTCATGTCCGGACGGCTCGGCGAGGCCGCTCGTGACCTCGCCCACGCTATGCGGAGATTGGTCCACGGCGACCTGGCCGGCATGTTCGACGCCCCCTCCACCGTGCGATTCGATCCCACCTCGCCGATGCTGACCATCGACCTGTCCCGGCTCGGCGGCTCCGGCGACGACACCGCCCTCGTCCTCGCCATGACCTGCGCATCCGCCTGGATGGAATCCGCCCTCACCGACCCGCACGGAGGTCGGCGCTGGATCGTCTACGACGAAGCCTGGCGCCTGATGCGGCACCCCGGACTCCTCCAGCGCATGCAGTCCCAGTGGAAACTCTCCCGCGGCCTGGGCATCGCCAACCTCATGGTCATCCACCGGCTGTCCGACCTGCTCACCGCCGGCGACGCCGGATCACAAGGCCGCGCCCTCGCCGAGGGCCTCCTGGCTGACTGCTCCACCCGCATCATCTACCGCCAGGAAACCGACCAACTCCACGCCGCCGCAGCCCTGCTGGGGCTCACCTCGGTCGAGACCGGCGCCATTGCCCACCTCAACCGCGGACGCGGGCTGTGGCGCGTCGCCGGACGATCTTTCATCGTTCAACATCAACTCCACCCTCACGAGCTGGCCCTGTTCGACACCGACGCCCGCATGCACTAGAACTCCCGCGAGTTCCCTCCCGCTGCGCGACAGAAACGACTCTGACCCACCTGACCTGGAGTACCCCTGCAGCACCCCGACTTCGAGCTGTACGACAACGTCGGCCGCACCGCCGAGCAGATCAGCGCCTACCACACCCGCTCCGCCACAAGGGACGACCTGTACCGCTGGGCGGAGCGCGATGCCGAAGCCTTCCGCGCTCGGCACACTCTGCCGTCCGAGCCCTTCCCCACCCCGGACCTGAGTCCCTACCGCGAGGCTCTGGACGCGGCCGAGACTCCGGCTGAGTTCAGCACAGCACTCAACGCCCTGCTGGACGCAGTCGCTCCGTTCCTCAACGAGGTCATCGAGCACCTGGCCGCCACGGCCAAGTGGAAGGGCCGAAATCGCGGAGCCGAACCCGAGTCACCGCCCTGGCTGCTCCGCGGCGCCGCCAGCAGCATCGCTTCGGCTCTGGCCATGGCGACCGAAGCAGATCTGAAGATCCTCCGCGCGCACTACGACCCGCCGCCGGACCTCGACGCGCTCATGAAGCAGACCCGCGCCGCGCCCGGCACGCCCCCGGCCCCGCCCGGACCGCAGCGCGGCTCCGGAGGCCCACGGCGCTGAGCGCCGACGGATCAACCACCCGCCGCAGCACCTCAGGAATCCATGTCCCCGTCTCGCACCGATCTGTCCGCCTTCGCCGCCGCACTCGCCGAACGCCTGCCTGGCGCCTGGACGAGCGAGTATCACCGCCACACCGCCTACGAGAACCAGTTCCCCACCGTCGAAGGGCTCTGGGACGCCGGCCACGTCGACTACATCGTCAGCCAGTACGTCCTCGGCCATGACGCCGTCCTCCGCGGCCCCCACGGACAGCAGCTCTACGTCACCGACCGGCCCCTGTACCGCCACCAGTTCGTTGTGGCCCCGCTGGAGCCCGAGGGCTTCAAAACCCACCAGATCTCCCCGGTGCGTGAGCCGGACGGCATCGCTGTCCCCAATGATCCGGTCCGAGCCGCCGCCGCAGTCATCCGACGCGTGCTGCCCCGCTACCGGGCGGCCCTGGACGCTGTCCGTCACAACGCCCTCGTCCAGCCCGAGCCGCCACACCGCCAGCCCGCGCCCGAGGTCGCCCAGACCCTCACGCTGGTCTGGTATCCGGACGGCGTGGTGGGGGCCCCGTACGACTCGGTGCCCGAGGAGGCTCGCATGACGCTGTTCGGCTGCAACTTCCAGTACAGCCCGAACGAGTTCGCCTTCGTGCTGCCGGCCTCCTACAGTTCCAAGGAGCGCGCCCTGCTGGTCCAGCTCGTCGCTCTGCGGCTCACGCTCCAGGGCATCGGTGTCAACTTCCGCCGCGCCGCTCCCCTCCCTTCCCCTCCTGCATCTGCCGCGAGCAAGGCACTGACGACGGTGTCCGCAGCCCCGGCGTCCGCCTCCCGGCGGTAGAACCCGGCTCCCGTATCAAGGAGTTGCCGCTGACCGATCCCGACCAGCGGATGCTGCTGCACGACGTGGCCGACCGGCTCAACACCGTGGCCGATAATCTTCCGCTCCCGGACCAGATCCGCCCGGATCCCGCGCTGAGCGAGATCCTGGACGACGAAGTCCGCCATCTGGCCCGCCTGCTGGGATTCCTGGCCGGGGAGAGTGCCTTCCGTCACCGGGCCGCAGCCCGCTACCCGGCCCGGTCCACGGCCACGGTGCGCCGCACGACCCTGGCGCTCGCGAGCGCCGCCGAACCCACCGGGCTCGCGCTCGCCGCCCTCGGCGCCGCCGTCCACCACCTCGGCCAGCTCGCCGACCTCACCCGCCAAGCCCCCGGCCCCGCCCGCGATCAGGCGGTCACCGCCGCGCACCAAGGGCTCGTGGACCGCCTCGGCGACAGTCGCATCCACCTCGCCCGCGCCGCGAAGCACCTGCGTGCCGCAGCCGACACTCGCACGGCACCGGCCGCGACCACCGTGCCCTCCGCGCCGTCGGCCACCACTACCCCATCCCGTTCCCGCTGATCCCCTCCCCCGGAGCACCATCATTTCCCCGCACAACTCCGCCCGCCGCGCCGCCCTCCTGCTCACCACGCTCGTAGCGGTCACGCTGACCGCGTCCGCCTGCACCACCTCCCACACCAGCAGTCCTGACGCCGCAGCCAAGGCCACCCGCGCCGCCTCCCCCACGCCGACCGCCGTCCCGGCGCTGACGAAGCAGGAGGCCCTCGCCCAGATCGCCCGCTACTCCAAGATCAACAACGCGGCCAACGACGACAACAACCGCATGCTCCTCGGCACCATCGAGGACGGCCCGCTGTACGCGATGTCGGTCGCGGACTACAAGGAGAACGAGGGCCTGCCCCAGGCCGACCGCGAGAAGTACAAGCCGTGGTCGTACAACCTCGCCTCCACGAACCTCTACATCCCGCGCTTCACCGCCGGCCAGAAGAAGTGGTTCGCCGCCGTCACCTACAACGGCAAGAAAGACAAGTACGCCCGCGTCCTGATCATGGCCGAGCAGACCAGGACGAAGCGGTGGGAGATGGCCGCGGCCGTCGACCTCGACGACAAGAAGCAGGCTCCGAAGATCGCTCTCGACGCCGACGGCTACGCCACCGCCCTCGACGCCACCTCAACGAGGAACGTCGCCGCCCCGCTCGACGTCCTGCGCGCGGCTGTCACGGACAACTTCACCAGCGGCGGCGACACCACCGGCAAGAAGGTGTTCACCTCCTCGAAGGCGTCCGCCCGGCAGATCAAGGCCCACGACTCGACCGTCCACAAGTTCGGCAGCCGCGGCACCACCGCGTTCTCCGCCGCCACCCCGGAGTTCACCGACAGCTACGCCCTCAAGACCGCCGACGGCCACGCCCTCGTCGTCTTCGCGCACACGCACACCCAGCGCGACGCGGTCGCCTACTCCGGGCTCGAGATCGTGCCGGAGAAGAAGGACCGCGCATGGCTCGGCACGACCAACAGCCCGTCCTTTACGTACACGTTCACCTGCTCCGATGTCGCCACCGTCCCCACCACGCCGGGCAAGTCGACGCTGATCGGCTACACCTGTCGCCGCACCGATGCCCACGGCGTGACCACCTTCTCGTGACCGCGGCCGTCCCGACGCACGACACGAGGAACCGCCCTTGCACATAACCGAGTTCACCCACGCGCTCACCGACCGTCTGCCCGGCTGGCAGCCCTCCCCCACCTCCGTATCTATCGCCGACGATCCGGCCAGCAACCGGATCTGGGACAGCGGCCCCTTGCCCTACGCCGCGTTTCAAACGGACGACGTCCAGCGCAGCGTCCTGACGCACCACTGGGGCCTGCAGCTGTACGTCATGCCCCGCCCCCACCGCCCGGACCAGTACCTTGTCCTGCCGATGCTGCCCGCCAACACCAGCCACCAGCACGTCCAGGGCCTCAAAGCCCCGCGCGGCATCGCTGTACCCGCCGACCCTGTCCGGGCCGCGGCCAGGATGCATCGCCGCCTGCTGGCCGACTACCGCTTCGCGTCCCCCACCCCGATCCGGCGCAGCAGCCCCGGTCACCTCCAGGTCCACGTCACCCTCGACGCCCAGCGGCGTCCACGGATCCGCACCGGCTACATCGGCGTCTTCATCGAGCTGCTCGCGCACGGCGGCTTTCTGCTCGACCCCGCCACCGGCGAATGCCACCTGCCTGACACCCTCACCCCCGAGCAGACCCGGCGCCAGCTGATCAAGAGCCTCCAGCGCCTGCGGCACCGCGACTTCCACATCACCGTGCATTCCATCGAGGGCCCGCGCTCCCACCCGCCCCTTCCACGGGGCAACCCGCGCAAGGGAAACCGCCGATGAGCCAGAGCCACGACGCCTTCGTCCACGCCCGCCTGACCACCTGGCGGCGCCGCATCAACGAGACCGCCGCCGGCCTGCTCCCGCCGCAGACCGGCAGTGCACAGGCTGCACTCGTGCCCGTACTGGACCAGCTGGTCACCGTGTACAACCTGTCCTCCGGCCTCGTCGCCGATCTGCGGCAGTCCACCGACAGCTCCCTCGCAGAGACCGACGCGGGACGTGAGTACCTGACCCAACTGGCCACCGCCCTCGCACACAGCAACCGAGCGGCCACCCACCTGAGCACGACGGTGATCGGGCTCGCCGACGCCCACCGGCTCACTCCTCGCCCCGGCACCGCCACCCCGGCCGAGAGCCAGCTGAGCATCACCCTCGGCCACGCCGCCGCGCTGCGCAGCCTCCAGCGTGCTCTCGAAACCGTCACCAACGCGCTCGCTGAGGCTCAACCCGGTTCGGCGTCTTCCCCGATGCCGACGGTCGGCGAGCAGCACCGTAGGGCAGCCGACGCCGGTGGCGCCCATCCCGTACGCCGCCGCCCCTGAAGCGCATGCGTCAACCACCCACCATCCGCACGTCCTTGGAGTACTCCCTGGCCACCCGTTCCTTCATCGCCCGACCGACCGACACCGGGTATGCCGGCGTCTACGTCCACTGGGACGGCTACCCCAGCCACCACCTCCCCCTTCTGCTCTGCGCCCACCGGCACCGTTTCGACGGTGACCTCGACGCCCTGTGCCAGCACCTGATCGACGAGGCGCCCGAGGGCTGGTCCCAGCTGGGCACCGACCTCCTCGACGGCGCCCCCGAACCCCTGCGCGCGGAACTCGTCGGCAGCGACGAACACCCCAGCAGGCAGAACGACAACGTCCACGTCATCACCGTCGGCGCAGCCGAGCCTGAGCCGTGGACCGTCACCGAGAAGTCCCACGGGGGCCTGGACTGGGGCTACGTCCTGCACCCGCAGGGCATCGAAGTCATCTCCCTCCACGCGGAAGACCGCGGCCCCATCGTGGCCTGGGACACCGACCCCCGGGCCCGGTTCAGCAACGGCACCTACCGCTGGCGCCCCGGCCACCCGATCCCGGCCACCCTGCCACCCCGGGCGACCGCCCCCAGCACACCAGCCACAGCTCCAGCGCCGACCGCCACGCCTCGTGCCGCGCCCCGCCGCTGACCCCTTCTCGTCCCCTCTGCCGCGGAGAACCTCCTGCACTCCCCCACCGCCAAGATCACCGTCGTCATCGCCACCCAACTGCGCCCCGACCGGCTCGACCACCTGACGGCCATGTACGAGAGCCTCACCCGGCAGAGCGTGCCCTGGGAGGCGGTGATCGCCCTCGACGGCGCCGACCGCACACGCCTGCCGGCGCCCCTCGCCGAGGACTCGCGCGTATGCATCCTCGCGCTACCCCGGCAGGTCGGCGCGGCCTGCGCCCGCAACCTCGCCCTGGGCGGCGTGCGCACCGAGTTCGTCAACTGGGCGGACGACGATGACGAGTTCACCGAGGATGCCATGGCCGTACGGTTGCACGCCCTGGAGACGACCGGCTTGGGCTGGTGCGCGGGATACAGCGAAGACCTTCACCCGGACGTTTTCCGGCTGGGGTGAGGGTTGTTCGGGATGTTCGCCGAGCCAGTGACCGCGTACGTCACGTGCTCGTTTGCCGACTGTTGCCGTGATGTTCGCCATGTCGGTAGATAGGTCGGCTCGGAGGAACTGTGGTGCGGACGCTGTCGGTTGGACAGCTCAGGGTGCAGTCGGTGCGGTACGGCGATGGCCGTGAGTCGTACACCATCTTCGACTCGGTGCGAGGCGTACACCGTGAGGCGGACCGGTACTTGGCGGACTATGCCGCTTCGGGGTCGGATCGGACGTACGCCTACCTTCTCGTCGATCACCTTCGGTGGCTGGAGCACGAAGGACTGGCGCCGGAGGGCGTCGGGTTCGGCGATCTTGAGCGGTACATGGGGGCGATCGGAGCGAAGATTGCCGGGCCGTACGGTCGGCCGTGGCGGGTGGGGAAGCGGCCGTACGGCAACGACGCGCTGCGCGGCGCCGCGGCGTGCCTGAAGGGCTTCTATCTGAAGCAGGCCGAGTTGGGCGTGAACACCGAGTTGGTGGGGGCGCTGAAGCTGCACCGGATGCCGACGCAGCGGGATCGGGACCGGTCGATGCTCGGTCATCTGCAGCGGAGCATGCAGGTGAATCCGCTGGCGCCGAAGTCGGTGCGGCGTCGGCACAAGAAGATGCTGCCGGACGGCGCGCGGGCGGTGTTGCTGGATGAGGTCAACTCCTTGCGGGATCGGCTGGTTGTGGAGTGGCTGAGCGACGGGGGGTTCCGGGCGGGTGAGATGTGTGGCCTGCACCTGTGCGACTTGCATCTGCGGGAGGAGGCCGCGTGCGGGGAGTGCCGTGGTCCGCACGCCCACGTCTGCCATCGGGACGGGCTGGTCAACGGGGCCCGGGCCAAGACGAAGTGGGAGTGGGAGCTTCGTGACGGAGTGGTACAAGGCGGGCTGATCAAGCGGGTCAGCCCGGCGATGGTCCACGCCTACTTCGACTACCTGACCCTGGAGTACCCGCGCGGTGCGTCGCACGGCATGCTGCTCGTTCAGCAGCACGGCCTTGGGCGTGGTCTGCCGTGGGCTCCGGAGGGGGCTCGCAAGATGCTCAAGCGGGCTGGCCGCCGGGCGGGTCTGGGGCTGATCAAGCCGCACATGTTCCGGCACACCTGGGCCAGTGCGGTCCTGGAGGCCGCCGACGGGAATTTGGCCATCGTTCGGGATGCGGGCGGATGGGCCTCGACCGAAGTTGTCGATGAGATCTACGCGCACGTCGACGTGAACGACTCGGTGTTTCATGACGCCCTCCTTGCGACGTGGGGTGAGCTGCGATGAGCGAAGCGCGGCGTATTCCTTTGCAACTGCTGGTCAGCACGTCGGCTCGTGCGCGACGCGATCGACTGGAGATCCTCACTGCCCTTCTGGCAGCGCCGGGTGTCGAGCCGGTCTATCGCGAGTCCGTGTTGCGATGGCCCGGTGACCACCCGGTCTACGGCTGGTTCTGCCGGGTCAACGGCTGTCGCAGCACTCGCACCAACACCGTCGACCTGTGTCATCCGCACCGAGCGGAGTGGCGAGCCGCGAAGAAGGAACCGGGCGCCGCGCGCCGGGAGTTCCTGCGCACGGCCCAGCCCGAGGTCCTCGACCTTCGGCTCATGGAGCCGCCGGACTGTCGGTTCTGTCCTGAGCGCCCGTCCCGTCATCTCGGGCTGCGGCTGTGCCTGACCCACTTCAGCCGGTGGAACAAGGTCCTGTTCAGGAAGCGGGACCTCACCTACGACGAGTTCGTGGCGCTGCAGACCGAGGCGCTGCCCGGCTATGGCGACTGCCTGGTTACGGCCTGCGTCGGCCGGGCGGACAGCCCGCTGCGGTTGTGTTACGTCCACGACGAGCGCTATCGCAATGACGGACGCCCTGGTGGAGCCCAGCGACCGCCGGGGTGGGGCGGTGACCGTGTCGTCGGTCGAGAGCCCGTCGAGATCAACTGCACCGATCCTGATGCCTTTCGTCACTGGTGCCGTACGGCCCGGCCCGCTTCGCGCGCCGGCACGGTCAATCTCCTGGGCCTTGCGCCGCTGGTCCAAGCCGAGATCCGCTTCGGGCTGCTGGCCCATGCCCAGAAGGTCCAGCGTTCGTCCTGGCCGCTGTGGCACATCCAGGCGGTGGCGAACCTGGCCCGCCTGCGCGGCGTGCATTCCGTGCTCGACCTGTTGTCCGACCCGGCGGCGCTCGCCGAGCACGAACGCAGGATCCTGCGGGAGACCGCGGACGAGTTGCGGATCGTCTATGTCACCCAGCAGGAGGCCAAGGAGGCCGGCTTCGTGGAGACCGAGCACTACGGCATCCGCTACAAGCGCCGGTCCAGCCACTTCGACTTCTCCGATGTGCCGCAGCGGTGGCTGCGTGATCTCCTCTGGGAGCGAGTGGATCGGCGCCTGCGCTCTCCGCAGGCGCCCCGCAGTCCGCAGCACATCGAGGGTGGGCGCAAGGCGTGCGTCGAGCTCGGTGTGTTCCTGACCGCTGTCGCGCCCGGGGGCGGCCATGATCCGGCTTTGCTGACCGCAGATCACATGCAGCGCTTCGTCGCCGATCACAACAAGCGGGCTCGTGAGGGGCTGCCGTCGTTGGCGATCAGCCGGGACGGACGGCCGATGAAGGTCACCGGCTACACCCGGCGCCAGGTCTTCAACGAATCCCGGTCGATCCTGCGCGACGCGATGGAGACCGGTGAGGCCGAACGCATCGGGCTGCCGCGGGAGTTCATTATTGCCCTGCCGAAGGCTCGACGGGCCGACCGCACCCGCAACCCGTTCCCTGACCCGGTAGCCCGGGCCCTAGCCGACGAGGCGAACCTGCAGGTACTCGACGACCGTTTCGACCCGAGCGACATGGGCTATCGCGACATCTGGGAGGCCCTGGTGTTCACTGGGCGCCGGGCCTCGGAGGTCATCGAACTGCGGCTGGAATGCACCTCGATCCACCGCAAGGTCCCCTTCCTCTGGCACGACCAGACGAAGGTGGGCAACCTCGACGAGGCCATCCGCATCCCGCAACGCCTCTATGAGCGGCTGGAGCTGCGTAAACAGCGGACGGTCGAACGCTTCGAGGACCTCTACGGCCGCAGGCCAGGTCCCAAGGAACGCAAGACCCTCGCCCTGTTCCCCTCGCCCCACAAGAATTCGGATGGCACGGTCGCGATCACCTACAGCATCTTCGGTGACGCCTTCCGGGACTGGCTGGAGGCCCTGGACATCGGCGCCTGCGTACCGCACCAGGCCCGCCATACGCTGGCCACGAACCTGCTGAAGAACGGCGCCGGCCTCCACCACATCAAGCAGTACCTCGGCCAGATCTCCGCACGGATGGCCGAGCACTACGCGAAGGTCGCCTCCTCGGAGGTCGACGATGCACTCGAACGCGTCTGGGTCAGCGGACCGGGCTCCGCCGAGCCCGGCCTGCTGCTCGCCTCGCCGTCCGAGCACATGACTCGGGCCGAGGCCCAGGCCATGGCGATCGACCTCGCGCGCCGCAGCACCCCGGCCGAGGGCGGATTCTGCACCTACCAGCCCGTGGTGCGCGGGGACGCGTGCCCGTGGGACCTGGACTGCCACAACTGCGACAAGTTCGTGATGTCCGGCGCCGACCTCCTGTACTGGCGCCGCAAGGCCGAGCAGTGGGCCTCGCTGGCTGAACGCGCCCCGGACGACCGGACCGCCGACTACCTCCACACCGTCTTCGAGCCCACCGCCCGCGCCATCGGCGGCCTGGAGAAGGCGCTGGCCGGCCTCGGCATGCTGGAGGACGCGCTCGCCCTGGACCTGCGCCGGCCCCAGGACTACTTCGACCGCATGTGGACGCTCGCCTTCAAGGCCAGTGACCTCGCCGCGATCGACCCCGACGGCACCGACTCGTACGAGGAACCCGCATGACCGCCTCATCGCACCGCACCGCCCAGGCTCTGCGGGCCCGCAGCCAGAAGACCGAAGCCAGCCTCGTGCGCATCAAGAGCGTCGTCGACCAGCTCGCCAAGAGCGGCGGCCCGATGACCGTGGCCGCGGTCGCCCGGCGAGCGGACGTCTCGCGCACCTTCCTCTACGAACACACCGAGGCCCGCACCATCGTCGCCGAGGCCACCCGCCGGGCCCGTGGACTGCGAGCACAGACCGATCAAGCCCAGTGCGAGGCGGTCGAGGCGTCCTGGCGGGAGCGGGCGCTCAACACCGAGGAGGCCCTGAAGAACACCAACGTGGAGGTCGTCAATCAGCGAGAACGCATTGCGGAACTCCTTGGCCAGATCGCTGCCCTGCAGGGCGAATGGACCGACGCCGACGTCGTGCGCATCACCAGCGCCAACGTCGCCCTGCAACGCGAGGTCAGGGCGCTGACCGCCGAACGTGACCGCCTCACTAGACGTCTCGCTGCCGCCCGAGACAACGCGCGATTCGCTGACAAGCGCATCGCCGCACTCGAAGCGCAGCTCGCCGAACAGGTCACCGCCCCACCCACATGACGACGCAGGCGGCCGAAGCACGGCTGGACGGGGCGGTCATCGACCTGACGACGTGCAGGACGGTTACCGCCGACTCGCCACAGCCATATCTGGCGGGTCCTTTCGGTGATCCGTCAACCTCTTGTTCAGGCCGGAAGTTCGGTGATGCTGAGGGCGAAGTCCAAGTTCCCCACCCCGTGGTTGGCGAGGCCCACCGTGACCACGCCCGCTCCCTCCAGCCAGTGCGCCATTTTCAGGCCGCCGACGTCCAGCGGGCGCATCCCGAGGCTCTCGATGAACGCTTCCACACTTGCCTTGGCCTGCGTGCTATCGCCGGCGATGAAGACGTCGGGCCGACCCTTTTCCAGGACATGGCGGAAGACGGTGTTGAACGCCTTCACCACGCTGGCGCCGGCCGGGGCCGCCTTGGCGACTTCCTGCGCGATGGAGGTCTCCTCGCGGTGGGCCAGCCCGTCGAACGTCGAGTTGAAGGGGTTGCTGATGTCGATGATGACCTTGCCCGCGAGAGCGTCTCCGTACTGGGCGACGGCTGGCACGACGCCGTCGTGCAGCAGGGCGACGATGACAATGTCCCCGGCCGGGGCGGTGCCCCATTCTCCCGTCGTGGTGCCGCCGCCGAGAGCTTTGGCCAGGTCGGCGGCCTTGGACTGATCGCGGCCCATGATCTCGACGGTGTTGCCGCCCGCTATCGCCCGCGCGCCGATGGTGCGGGCCATGTTCCCGGTGCCGATGATGCTGATGTTGCTCATGAGATGTCCTGCCCTAGTTGTGTGTTGTTCGGTTCAAATGGCGGTGGTGCCGCCGTCGGCGACGAGTTCCATGCCGTTGACGTAGCTGGAGTCGTCGGAGGCGAGGAAGAGGGCGGCGGTGGCGATTTCGTCGGGGCGGCCCATCTGGCCGCGGGGGATGAGGGACTCGAACTGGCGCTTGGTGGCGACCCTGTTGCCCATTCGGCTACGCGGCGAGGCTGAGTTCGAGTCGGGCGAGGTG